>NZ_JAGIXF010000006.1:0-146795 GCF_021483755.1 Burkholderia sp. WTPI3
GCAAAAACGCAGCTTTGCATGGGCGCAGCGGTATCCGCCCATGAATACCGCGCGCTCTCATCACATGGTTCATCCTTTACCGGAGGCGAACGTGCCAGGATTACTTCCCGATGTCGACCGCGACGGGCTCCTCGAATATTCGGTGGTGTATACCGACCGGTCGATCAATCACATGTCGCAGCGCTTTCAAGGCGTCATGCGCGACATTTCCGCCGCCCTGAAAAAGGTTTACAACGCGAAGGCGGTCGCCATCGTCCCGGGCAGCGGGACGTTCGGCATGGAAGCCGTCGCCCGCCAGTTCGCGACGAACAAGAAATGTCTGGTCATCCGCAACGGCTGGTTCAGCTTCCGCTGGTCGCAGATTTTCGACATGGGCAGCATTCCGTCCGAATCGATCGTGCTGAAGGCGCGTCCGGTCGAATCGGGAAGGCAGGCCGCGTTTGCGCCGGCCCCGATCGACGAAGTCGTCGCGGCGATCCGCGAGCACAAGCCGGATCTCGTCTTTGCGCCGCACGTCGAAACCGCATCCGGGATGATGCTGCCCGATGGCTATATGCGCGCGGTGGCCGACGCCGTGCATGCGGTCGGCGGCATGTTCGTGCTGGATTGCATCGCGTCCGGCACGATCTGGCTCGACATGGAGGCGAGCGGCGTCGACGTGCTGATCAGCGCGCCGCAAAAGGGCTGGAGCGCATCGCCCGGCTGCGCGCTGGTGATGCTCAGCCCCCTCGCGCGCGAGCGAATCGATGCGACGACCAGCACCAGCTTCGCCTGCGATCTGCGCAAGTGGCTGCAGATCATGGAAGCGTACGAGAACGGCGGGTTCGCGTACCACGCGACGATGCCCACGGACAGCCTCACCACGCTGCGCGACGTCATCAAGGAAACGGAAGCGTACGGCTTCGACAAGGTGAGGGCGGAACAGCTCGAACTCGGCACGCGCATCCGCGCGCTGCTGGCCGAAAAGGGGTTCAGGAGCGTGGCGGCGAAGGGCTTCGAGGCCCCGGGCGTCGTGGTCAGCTACACGGACGACGACGACATCCGGTCCGGCAAGAAATTCGTCGATGTCGGCATGCAGATCGCGGCCGGCGTGCCGCTGCAATGCGACGAGCCGGCGGATTTCAAGACCTTCCGGATCGGTTTGTTCGGTCTCGACAAACTGCATGATGTCGATGCCGCGGTTGCCAGATTCGCCAGCGCGCTGGAGCGTGTTCTGTAGAGCGTTTCTCTCTGAAAGCGCGCATGGCGGCGCATGAAGTGGCGAGACCGGGTTGTTCGGCGCCACTGGATGCGCCGCCTGCACCGTGCGGCTCGGCGGCTTCCCGAAAAGCGGCCCACGCCTCGAAGGTCGTGGCAGCGCCCCCGGACGCGCCGAACGATCTTCGATGATGTAAGCGGGTTGCGCAAACCGTCCGGAGCGAGACCGGATGAGCGCCCACGGGTCGCGCCGCGAGAACACGGCCCCCTGTCTGCCGTACCGGCACGACATCATTGCCGAGTCGATCGCCCACCTGGGCTATCCGCGCCGGATCGACTCCACCAGTCTCGGCCCGTTCGGGCTTCTCACGCGGCGACCCAGGCACGCGCCTGTTCCAGCTCGTTCACGTGGAACGCCTTGATTTCGGCCTTCGTAAAGAACCGGGCCAGATGCATCGACGCGTGAATCCAGCTCGCGTCGGCCACTACGGCAGCCCGCGTGATCTTGCGGGCGAGCGGCACGCCGAGCGTCACGTCGGTCCACAACGCCTTCGGCTCGATACCGCTGAAATGTTCGATGCGTTCGAGCACACGGGTTTTGCCGTTCAGCTCGAGATCGCTGCGCATGCGCTCGATGGTTTCGCGCAGTTCGTGGTCGGTGATTTTTCCTTCGACGGATATTTCGACGACCGGCGAATCGGGGGTGGAGTGGTACAGGATCATGGCGGGACTCCGAGTCGGGAAGACGTGGCGCGCCCGGGCACGAACGCAAGCCCGGCGCTCGATGGCTTCTTCATGGTACGCCTTCCTGCGCGAGCGGTTTGCCTGCGAGCACCGGGCTTTGCTTGCTTCAATGCCCGACGCGACAGATACGGCCGCCATGCACGCCAGCCAGAGCGGCACCGGTACGAAAAAGCGGCGGATCGCCGAACCCTTCCGGATCCGGCTATCCGCCGCTCGATGAACAACTGTGCCGCGAAGAATCGATCAGCCGGCCACGTTGCGATTCGCCTGGATCACCGTCAACGCGGTCATGTTCACGATCCGTCGCACGGTGGAGCTCGACGTCAGGATATTCACCGGCGCATTCACGCCGAGCAGGAACGGCCCGACCGCAACGTTGCTGCCGGCTTCGGTCTTCAGCAGGTTGTAGGCGATGTTTCCCGCATCGACGTTCGGGCACACGAGCAGGTTCGCCGCGCCCTTGAGCGGCGACATCGGCAGCAGTCGCGACCGCAGGGCTTCGTCGAGCGCGCAGTCGCCGTGCATTTCGCCGTCCGCCTCGATATCCGGCGCCTGCGCGCGAATGATGTCCAGCGCCTTGCGCATCTTCACGCCCGACGCCGCGCTGCCCGACCCGAAGTTCGACCGCGACAGCAACGCAACCTTCGGCGTCAGATTCAGCCACTCCATCTGGCGCGCCGCGGCGATCGTGTATTCCGCGATCTGTTCCGCATCCGGGTTGTCGTTGATGTGCGTATCGACCAGCGCCACCGTGCGCTGATTGAGCAACAGGATGTTCATCGCCGCGTAGGTCGACGCATCGGGTTTCTTGCCGATCACTTCGTCGACGAAGCGCAGGTGATTGTGATACTCGCCGACGGTACCGCAGATCATCCCGTCGGCGTCGCCGAGCCGCACCATCATCGCGCCGATCAGCGTCAGGCGGCGGCGCATTTCGACGCGCGCCATTTCCTTCGAAATGCCGTCGCGGCAGCGCAGTTCCCAGTACGTCGTCCAGTATTGCGGGAAGCGTTCGTCGTATTCCGGGTTGGTGACTTCGACGTCCTCGCCGAGTCGCAGGCGCAGGCCGAACCGCTCGATCCGCGCCAGCAGCACTTCCGGACGGCCGACCAGGATCGGACGCGCGAGCTTTTCGTCGACGATGACCTGCACCGCGCGCAGCACGCGTTCGTCTTCGCCTTCGGTGAACACGATGCGCGCCTTGCCGCCGTCACGCACGAGCTGACGCGCGGCCGCGAACAGCGGCTTCATGAATGCGCCCGAGTGGTAGACGAACTGCTGCAGTTGCTCGACGTACGCGTCGAGATCCGCGAGCGGGCGCGTCGCCACGCCGCCTTCGATCGCAGCCTTGGCCACGGCCGGTGCGATACGGACGATCAGGCGCGGGTCGAACGGCTTCGGAATCAGGTATTGCGGGCCGAAGGACACTTCGTCGCCGCCATAGGCCGCCGCGACGATGTCGTTCTGCTCTTCCTGGGCGAGGCCGGCGATCGCGTGAACCGCGGCGATTTCCATTTCGCGGGTGATCGTGGTGGCGCCCACATCCAGTGCGCCGCGGAAAATGTACGGGAAGCACAGGACGTTGTTGACCTGGTTCGGGAAGTCCGAGCGGCCGGTCGCGATCACGACGTCGTCGCGCGTCGCATGGGCGAGCTCCGGGAAGATTTCCGGCGTCGGATTGGCGAGCGCGAGAATCAGCGGGCGCGCGGCCATTGCCTTCAGCATTTCCGGTTTCAGAATGCCGCCGACAGACAGCCCGAGGAACACGTCGGCACCGCCGATCACCTCGGACAGCGTGCGTGCATCGGTCTCCTGCGCGAAGCGTTCCTTGGCCGGATCCATCAGCGTGGTCCGGCCGCGATAGACGACGCCTTCGATATCGGTCGCCCACACGTTTTCGATCGGCAGCCCGAGGTCGACCAGCAGGTCCAGACAGGCCAGCGCGGCCGCGCCGGCGCCCGACGTCACGACCTTCACGTCCTTGATCGACTTCCCGACGACCTTCAGCCCGTTGATGAACGCGGCGGCGACGGTGATGGCGGTGCCGTGCTGGTCGTCATGGAAGACGGGGATCTTCATGCGCTCGCGCAGCTTGCGCTCGACGGTGAAGCACTCCGGCGCCTTGATGTCCTCGAGGTTGATCCCGCCGAAGGTGGGTTCGAGGCCGGCGATGATGTCGACGAGCTTGTCCGGGTCGGTTTCGTTGATCTCGATGTCGAACACGTCGATGCCCGCGAACTTCTTGAAGAGCACCGCCTTGCCTTCCATCACCGGCTTCGACGCGAGCGCGCCGATGTTGCCCAGACCCAGCACCGCGGTGCCGTTGGTGATGACCCCCACCAGATTCCCGCGGCTCGTGAAGCGGTGCGCGTTCAGCGGCTCGGCCGCGATCGACTCGCAGACGCTCGCGACGCCGGGCGTGTAGGCGAGCGCGAGATCGCGCTGCGTCACGAGCGGCTTGCTGGCGACGACGGAGATCTTCCCCGGGGTCGGAAACTCGTGATAGTCGAACGCTGCCTGCTGCTGAGTCTCTGTCTGTTTCATGTTCTTGGGTCCGGGCATGTGCGCCAGGCCAGTCCCGGCGCGATCCATGGGGAGTGATTCTAGGCACCGGCCATAACGAGATGATTCTGTTTTAATATTGGTCCATCACTTTTTCATGATGAATGATTGACCAGTCAATGACATTCGACGCGAACGACGTGGTCAGGCGGCTCGGCGCCCGCCTGAAGATGCGGCACCTGATGCTGCTGCTGCAGATCCAGCAGCACGGGTCGCTGACGCGCGTCGCGGAGCACATGGCCAGCAGCCAGCCGGCGGTGACGAACGCGCTGTCGGAGCTGGAAAGCATGTTCGGCACGCCGCTGTTCGAGCGCTCGTCGCGCGGGATGCGGCCGACCGCGCTGGGCGCGGTGGTGCTCGAGCGGGCCAGGGCGATGCTGCAGGACCTCGACCACCTCGCCCGCGAGATGGAGGCGGTTGCCGCCGGGCATGCGGCCCACCTGCATATCGGCGTGATCCCGTTCATTTCGGGCCAGATGCTGTCGGCGGCGCTCAAGCGGCTGCAATCGCGGATGGAGCGGCGCGTGACGGTGACGATTCACGAAGGCACCAGCGACCAGCTGCTGCTGCAACTCCGGGATCACAGCGTCGACCTCGTGATCGGGCGGGCATCGTCGGCGGTCGATCTGGGGCAGGTGTCGTTCGAGGTGCTGTACCAGCAGCAGCCGCGGATGATCGCGAGCCGGCGGCTGGCCGCGAAACTGGCCCGCGCGAGGCTCGACTGGGAGAAGTTGCGTGCGCTGGACTGGATTCTCGGCGCCCCGCACACGCCGATGCGCGAGCAGGTGACCGACCTGTTTCTGTCGGCGGGCATTGCGCCGCCGGTGCCGATCGTCGAAAGCTACTCGTCGAAGCTGATTGGCGAAATGATCGCGTCGAGCGACGAGGCCGTGTCGATCGTGCCGGCCGATATCGCGGAGGAAATGGTGCGCATCGCCGGGGTGGCGATCGTGCCTTACTCGCTGGTCTGGACGCTGCCGCCCATCGCGCTGTTTACCCGCGCCGACGAATCGCATGTGCCGACGCGGGATCTGCTGGTTCAGGCACTGCGTGAGATCTGCAGGGAAACCTACGTCGAAGTCCCCCGATAACGCTTCGGTTCCCGGCCCGGACGCGCGGGGCCGGGAACCGCGTCACACCTGCTCGCGCGCCGCCGCCGAAGCATGTCCGGTCTGCCTTCCCTGCGCCGCATCCGGACAACCCCCCGCCCATCTGGATTTGCTCCAAACCCTCGCCGCACAAGCCACAGCCCGTGCATAGTGGTTTCCACCCATAGTCGCAAATAGTCAAGAACAGGTCGCCGCCGGTCGTCTTGCGACCAATATGGCTCGTTACTTTTACTCCCACGATGCAGGCCGGGACGCACTCCGCGCACCGTCGCACATCGGCCCACAGGGGAGAAACCATGAAGTCGACAAAGATCGCCGCGTTCGTCGCGGCCGTGCTGGCGACCGGCGCATTCGCGACTGCGGCGCAGGCCGAAACGGATGCCGCGACCTGCCGCAACGTACGCTTTGCGGATATCGGCTGGACCGACATCACGTCCACCACGGCGCTCGCCTCGACGGTGTTCGAAGGGCTCGGCTACAAGCCGACGACGACGATCGCATCGGTGCCGATCTCGTTCGCCGGCCTGAAGAGCAAGCAACTCGACGTGTCGCTCGGCTACTGGTGGCCGGTGCAGCAAAAGCAGCTTCAGCCGTTCCTCGACAGCAAGTCGATCAACGTCGTCGAACCGCCGAACCTGTCGGGCGCGAAGGCGACGCTTGCGGTGCCGAGCTACGAATACCAGGCCGGCCTGAAGACCTTCGAAGACATCGCGAAACACCGCGCGGAGCTCGACGGCAAGATCTACGGGATCGAGCCGGGCAGCAGCGCGAACGCGACGATCCAGAAGATGATCGACACGAACCAGTACGGCCTCGGCGGCTTCAAGCTGGTCGAATCGAGCGAGGCGGGGATGCTCGTCACGGTCGAGCGCGCGATCCGCGAGAAGAAGTGGGTCGTGTTCCTCGGCTGGGAACCGCATCCGATGAACATCCAGATCAGCATGAACTACCTGTCCGGCGGCGACGCGTCCTTCGGTCCCAACTATGGCGAAGCGCGCGTGTACACGCTGACGGCGCCCGACTTCATTTCCCGCTGCCCGAATGCCGGCAAGCTGATCGAGAACCTGCGTTTCTCGACACAGCTCGAGAACCAGCTGATGCAGTCGGTGATGAACAAGACGAAGCCGGCCGACGCCGCGAAGGCGTATCTGAAGAAGAATCCGCAGGTGCTCGACGCGTGGCTGGCCGGCGTCAAGACGTTCGACGGCAAGGACGGGCTGCCCGCCGTGAAGGCCTATCTCGGCCTGTGACGGCCCGTGCGCGCCGGGCGTTCCCGGCGCGCAGCGACAAATCATCTGCAGTACGACGGAAATCGGGCGACACCATCCGAATCAAGCGAGGGCTCACAGCATGAACAACGAAGTCATCATCACCTGCGCGGTCACCGGCGCGGGCGACACGGTCGGCAAGCACCCGGCGATTCCGGTCACGCCGAGGGAAATCGCGGCCGCCGCGATCGAAGCGGCCAGGGCCGGCGCGACGGTGGCGCACTGCCACGTGCGCGATCCGCAGACGGGCCGCGGCAGCCGCGATCCGAATCTGTACCGCGAGGTGGTCGACCGGATCCGCTCGGCCGACGTCGACGTGATCATCAACCTGACGGCCGGCATGGGCGGCGATCTGGAAATCGGCCCGGGCGAAGATCCGATGCGCTTCGGCAAGGGCACCGATCTCGTCGGCGGCCTCACGCGCCTCGTGCACGTCGAGGAACTGCTGCCGGAAATCTGCACGCTGGATTGCGGCACGCTGAATTTCGGCGACGGCGACTACATCTACGTGTCGACGCCCGCGCAACTGCGCGCCGGTGCGAAGCGCATCCAGGAACTCGGCGTGAAGCCGGAGCTGGAAATCTTCGACACGGGCCATTTGTGGTTCGCGAAGCAATTGCTGAAGGAAGGTTTGCTCGACGATCCGCCGCTGTTCCAGCTGTGCCTCGGCATTCCGTGGGGCGCGCCGGCCGACACCGGCACGATGAAGGCGATGGTCGACAACCTGCCGCCGGGCGCGCACTGGGCCGGCTTCGGGATCGGCCGCATGCAGATGCCGATGGTCGCGCAGGCGATGCTGCTCGGTGGCCACGTGCGCGTCGGCCTCGAAGACAACATCTGGCTCGATCGCGGCGTGCATGCGACCAACGGCACACTCGTCGAGCGCGCGCGGGAAATCGTCGAACGGCTCGGCGGCCGCGTGCTGACGCCGGCCGAAGGGCGTCGCAAGCTCGGCCTGCCGGCGCGCGGCGAACGTCCGCTCGAACGGCGTGCGGTGACCGAATTCGCGTGAGTGTCTGCAACTGATCCAGCTTTATTGCGGCGGCGCGCGCACGAGTGCGGCCGCCGTCCGATCCCCCTCGATTTGAAGGATGCGTTGACATGGCTGTGAAGACCGACATCAGGACGTTCGCCGCGATTGGCACCGGCGTGATCGGCAGCGGGTGGATTTGTCGTGCGCTCGCGTACGGTCTCGACGTGGTCGTATGGGATCCGGCACCGGGCGCGGAAGAGCGGCTGCGCGCGAACGTTGCGAATGCATGGCCCGCGCTCGAACGCGTCGGCCTCGCGCCGGGCGCCGATCCCGCGCGGCTGCGCTTCGCGTCGACGATCGAGGCCTGCGTCGCCGATGCCGACTTCATCCAGGAAAGCGCGCCCGAGCGCGAGGCGCTGAAGCTCGAACTGCACGAACAGATCAGCCGCGCGGCGAAGCCCGACGCGATCATCGCGTCGTCGACGTCGGGGCTGCTGCCGACCGACTTCTATGCGCGGGCGGTGCATCCGGAGCGCTGCGTGGTCGGCCATCCGTTCAATCCGGTCTACCTGCTGCCGCTCGTCGAGGTGCTCGGCGGCGCGCGCACGTCGCCGGAAGCCGTGGAAGCGGCGATGGCGATCTATCGCAAGCTCGGCATGCGGCCGCTGCACGTGCGCAAGGAAGTGCCGGGCTTCATCGCGGACCGGCTGCTCGAAGCGCTGTGGCGCGAGGCGCTGCATCTGGTCAACGAAGGCGTCGCGACGACCGGCGAGATCGACGACGCGATCCGCTTCGGCGCCGGCATCCGCTGGTCGTTCATGGGCACGTTCCTGACCTACACGCTGGCCGGCGGCGACGCGGGCATGCGACACTTCATGCAGCAGTTCGGCCCCGCGCTCGAACTGCCGTGGACCAAGCTGGTCGCGCCGAAGCTGACCGACGCACTGATCGACAGTGTCGTCGAAGGCACGAGCGAGCAGCAAGGCAAGCGCAGCATCAAGGAACTCGAGCGCTATCGCGACGAGTGCATTACCGAGGTGCTGAAGGCGATCGCCGCAGTGAAGGCGCGGCACGGGATGCGATTCGAGGACTGACAACATGACCGGCGATACCCCGCTGACGATCTACCGCGACGTCGTACGGCCCGAGTGGGTCGACTACAACGGCCATCTGCGCGACGCGTTCTATCTGCTGATCTTCAGCTTCGCGACCGATGCGCTGCTGGACCGCATCGGCCTCGACGACGCCACGCGTCGCGAGCGGGGCCGCTCGGTCTATACGCTCGAAGCGCATGTGAACTATCTGCAGGAGATCAAGGAAGGCACGCACGTGCGCGTCGATGCACGAGTGTTCGCGCATGACGCGAAGCGGCTGCACATGTATCTCGAACTGTTCGCGGACGGGCACGACGGCGCGGTGTCGGCGAGCGAGCAGATGATGCTGCACGTCGACACGCGCGACGGCGCGAAATCGGCGCCGTTCGACGACGACGTCGCCGTGCGCGTGGCCGGGCTTCACGCATTGCAGCGCGATTGCGCGGTGCCCGCGTATGCGGGCCGCGTGATCGGCCTGCCGCCGCGTCGCTGATTTCGACGGCAGCGCACGCCCGATGCTCGAACCGGAAATCGCCGCGTTCGTCGCGGCTGTCGACGCGGCGTATCCGGCCGATACCGCCGCGCGCTCGCCCGACGAACAGCGCCGCCTCTACGATCGCTTCGCGGCCGCATGGACGCCCGCCGCGCTGCCGGCCGGCGTCGTGCGGCACGATGCGGTGTGGCACGCACCGGACGGGCGCGCGATCGCGCTGCGGCGGCATGCGCCCGCGCACGGTGCGCCGCGTGGCACCGTGCTGTTCTTTCACGGCGGCGGCTTCGTCGTCGGCTCGCTCGACAGTCACGCGCTGATCACCGCGCAACTGGCGGCCGACACGGGGCTGGCAGTGATCGCGGTCGACTACCGGCTCGCGCCCGAGCATCGCGTACCTGCTGCACTCGAGGACTGCATGGCCGTCACGCGGGCCGCGCGCGATGCATGCTGGCCGTTCGGCCCATGCGTGCGGCCGCTGACCCTCGCGGGCGACAGCGCGGGCGGCAATCTCGCGGCGGCGGTCGCGACCGCGCTGCGCGATGCGAACGAACGGGGCGTCGACGGCATCGCACTCGTCTATCCGATGCTCGGCATCGAACCGCAATCGCCCGCGCGCGAGACCGAAGCGCACGCGCCGATGCTGACGCTCGACGATGTCCACAGTTATCGCGCGCTGTACTGGGGCGATGCGGATGAAACCGCGTTGAACGACGCCCCGCTGTTGCGCGCATCGGTGCCGCTTGCCGCGTCGCGTTTCGACGGGTTGCCACCGGTGCTTGCGATCGGCGCGGAACACGATCCGCTGCGTGACGACGCGCGCGTCTATGTCGAAAGGATTCTCGGGGCCGGCGGCGCCGCGCGTTACTGGATGGGAGAGGGGCTCGTGCACGGCTGCTGGCGTGCGCTTGGCACCAGCACGCAGGCGGCGCGGATGCACCGGATGGTCGGTGAGTTCTTGCTTGCGCCCTGCGGGTGACCGGTGCTCACGCCCGGCCGCCGTTTTTCCCTGAATACGAAAAAGCGCCCGGCCGCAACGCGCCCGGGCGAAGCCACCCGCTGCCGGGCGGCGGAGGTATACGTTTCATAAAAAAGACGAGCCCGCACTGCGGGCTCGTCCGGTTACAGCTTCATCGCGCGATGCGCGGTGTGCCCGCCGGGGGCGTGTCGGCTTACTGGCCGAAGAAGATCGAGTCGCGAGCGTTCGACGACGCTGCGGCGGCCGGGGCGCCCGAGTGGACGACCGGAGCCGGTTGTGCGCCATAGCCGCTGGCGTCGGCACCATGAACACGCGCTTCCGCCGACTGGATGTCGTTCGGGTAGTACGGGCTCGACAGGCCCGGCTTGTAGCCGGCTTGTTCGAGCTGAACCAGTTCGTTGCGGACTTGTGCGCGGGTCACGGTGCTTTGTGCGAAAGCACCGAACGAAGCGGACAGGGCGACAGCGGCAACAACTGCGGAAACGAGCGATTTCATGATGACCTCCGGTGTTTTATTGGGTTCGCTCTCGACACCATGTCTTAAGCGATTGACTAAATCTTAGTCACCGGGGGCTTCAGGGTAAACGCTGATTTTGACGATAGATTGTTTCCTGAGTGGTAACAGTAGTGCGGCGAATCAGTCTTTCAACATCCTTTCGTTTCCGTTTGCGCAATAAGTGTGAAGAATGAGCGAGCCGGCGGCATGCCGTTCAGCGCGCCTCGGCCGCAGCGTCGAACGGCTTGGCGAGCGGCCGCCCGGCGGGGGCGCCCGCGCTCAGGAAACGCACGCCCGTTGCGGTTTCCGACGCTTCCCACAGCAGCGCGGCCACGGCCGCGTCGCGGGCCGAACGCGGCACGCTCGCAGGTGCTGGCAGGCCGCGCGACTCGAACCAGCCGGATGGGCCGATATACGAGCCGCCGATGAGGTCGGGCGCCGTCGCCGCATGAATCGCCGGCAGCGCGCCCCGGTCGGCGGGCTGCGCGAGATAACGGTTCGCCGCACGCATCAGGGCGGTGCGGGCGGGCGAGCTGTCCATCGCGGGGCCCGCGAACTGCAGGTTGGTCGCCGCGTAGCCGGGGTGCGCCGCGACGCTGATCCCCGCGAATGCCGCACGCTGGAAGCGGCGCTGCAACTCGATCGCGAACACGAGGTTCGCGAGCTTGCTGTCGCAATAGGCGAGATAACGGTTGTAGCGATGCTCGGCGCGCAGGTCGTCGACGCGGATCCGGCCGCCGCGGTTGAGGCCGCTCGACATCGTGACGACGCGCGCCCGGCGGGCGGCGCGCAGCGCGGGCAGCAGATGGCCGGTGAGCGCGAAATGGCCGAGGTGGTTGGTGCCGAACTGCATCTCGAAGCCGTCGCGCGTATGCCGCAGCGGCAGGAACATCACGCCGGCGTTGTTGCAGAGGATGTCGACGCGGCCGTGGCGTTCGGACACGCCGTCGGCGAAGCGCTGGATCGATGCGAGATCGGCGAGGTCGAGCGGATCGACTTCGACGCGGGCAGCGGGATGAAGACGGCGGATCGCATCGGCCGCCTGCGCGGCGCGGACGGCATCGCGGCAACCCATCACGACGGTTGCGCCCTTGGCGGCGAGCGTTTCCGCGATCTGCCAGCCGAGACCGCTGTTGGCGCCGGTCACGACCGCGACCTTGCCGCCTTGCGCCGGGACGTGGCGCGCGCTCCATGCATGCATGTCTGCCTCCCTCGGCGTGGCGATGCACCACGGCGCGTAATCGTTACATTGAATGCTGTAACGATAGTCCGCGCAGGCGGAGCAGACAAGCGGGGGATTTAGACCGGCGGTTCTAGGCGCGTGACGCAGCCGGCCCGCGCATGCGGGCGGTGCGCGTTATCGGCCGCCGGCCATGCCGAGTACTTCGGCGGCGGAGATCATCGCGGCCGCATTCGCGGGTGCCGGGCGCTCGGCCGGCCGGAATACTTCGTCGCCGCGCTGGATGACCTGGCGCGACAGCGCGCAGGTGCCGGTGCGCTGCGCGAAGCGGCGGCGCCAGCGCTGTTCGCCGTAATGACAACGGCCGGGTTCGACCCAGCGGACGACGAGCAGCGTATCGGAACGTTCGAGAATTTCGACGTGGACGTCGGCGGGATCGAGCGCAGGCAGGGATTTAGAGGCCTTCATTTTGCCGTTTCCTAAAGCTCGTGCGGTTTCGGCCTTGGCAGTGGATGTCACTACCCGATGGCGAATCCGTAGCGGTTTCCATGAGTGGTGCGCTAAATGTAAGCGTCTGTGACCGGAAAAAACATCCTGTCTGGCTCAAATTACCTTTTGCCGATTTAGAAACAATCAACCTGCATTTTCTTTAAAAAGGGCGGACAAAAACGCCCCGGACGCGTACGCCCGGGGCGGAAAATCGGCCCGCGCCGCCGTGTCTGCTCGCTCAGTCACGTGGCCCACCGCGGGGGACGGAGGTGCCCGCCAGGGACCGTCGGCGGGCGGGGGATGCGGTGTGCCGGGCGGCGCGGTCCGGCCACACGATGATCGCGCGCGTATCCCGTTGAAACCCTGACGGCAGCATGACTTTTCTGTCAGATTCGCCGGCCGCGGCGTGATGCGGGCCGCAGAAACCGGCGGAAACGCCCGCCGGCATTGGCTTCGCGCGATGTGCAGCCGACCGTCCGGGTACGGATTGCACGCCGATCCGCCACCTGCGGCACTGCTTCCCGGCCGATTCTCCCGCTCGGGAAAATACTGAATCGCGCGGCCGTGACAAATCCGGAATCTGTTCCTATGATTGGTTGGACCTTTGGTCCTTTGTGCCAATCGGCCGGTTCGCCGGCATCTATTCGGAGAGGTGCGCATGAGATTGCAGGGCAAGCACGCGCTGGTCACGGCGGCCGGGCAGGGCATCGGTCGGGCGACCGCGCTGCGGTTCGCGAGCGAGGGCGCCGACGTGCTGGCGACCGACATCAACGAAGCCGCGCTCGCGCAGCTCGCGGCCGACGCCGAACGCGCGGGCGGCCGGCTGGCGACGCGGCGGCTCGACGTGACCGATGCGCACGACGTCGCGGCACTCGCCGCGCAGGAACGGGCGTTCGACGTGCTGTTCAACTGCGCCGGTTTCGTCCATCACGGCTCGATCCTCGATTGCGACGACGACGCGTGGGCGTTCTCGCTGAACCTGAACGTCACGTCGATGTACCGGCTGATCCGCGCGCTGCTGCCGGCAATGCTCGAAGCGGGCGGCGCGTCGATCGTTAACATGGCATCGGCGGCGTCGAGCGTGAAGGGCGTGCCGAACCGCTTCGTCTACGGCACGACCAAGGCCGCCGTGATCGGGCTGACCAAGGCGGTCGCGGCCGATTTCGTCGAGCAGCGCATCCGCTGCAACGCAATCTGCCCCGGCACGATCGAGTCGCCGTCGCTCGAGCAGCGGATCGCCGAGCAGGCGCGCACGCGCCAGGTGTCGACCGATACCGTGCGGCAGGCATTCGTCGCGCGCCAGCCAATGGGCCGCATCGGCACCGCGGAAGAAGTGGCCGCGCTCGCGCTGTACCTTGCCTCCGACGAAGCGTCGTTTACGACCGGCGCGATTCATCTGATCGACGGCGGCTGGTCAAACTGACCGAGCCCTCACATTCACTTTCCGTTTCCGTTCGGACGACCCCATGAAACTGCTGAGATTTGGCGACAAACACCATGAGAAACCGGGCCTGCTCGATGCGCAGGGCAAGATCCGCGACCTGTCGGGCGTGATCGACGACGTCGCCGGCGATGTGCTCACCCCGGCGTCGCTCGCGCGGCTGCGCGACATCCCGCCGTCGTCGCTGCCGCTCGTCGAGGGCACGCCACGCCTCGGCGCGTGCGTCGGCCGCGTCGGCAAGTTCATCTGCATCGGCCTCAATTACTCCGACCACGCGGCCGAATCGGGCATGGACGTTCCGAAGGAACCGGTGGTGTTCGGCAAATGGACGAGCGCGATCTCGGGGCCGAACGACGACGTCGAGATTCCGCGCGGCTCGGAGAAGACCGACTGGGAAGTCGAGCTCGGCGTCGTGATCGGCCAGGGCGGCCGCTATATCGACGAAGCCGAGGCGTTGTCGCACGTCGCCGGTTATTGCGTGGTGAACGACGTGTCGGAGCGCGAATACCAGCTCGAACGCGGCGGCACGTGGGACAAGGGCAAGGGCAACGACACGTTCGGCCCGCTCGGCCCGTGGCTCGTGACGGCCGACGAAGTGCCCGATCCGCACGCGCTGCGGTTGTGGCTCGAGGTGGACGGCCACCGCTACCAGAACGGCACGACCGCGACG
The DNA here is from genome assembly GCF_021483755.1 of Burkholderia sp. WTPI3. Taxonomy (NCBI): domain Bacteria; kingdom Pseudomonadati; phylum Pseudomonadota; class Betaproteobacteria; order Burkholderiales; family Burkholderiaceae; genus Burkholderia; species Burkholderia sp. WTPI3. The sequence continues at coordinate 14,693 of NZ_JAGIXF010000006.1, forward strand.
ATGGTGTTCCGCGTGCCGCACCTGATCAGCTACCTGAGCCGCTTCATGAGCCTGCAGCCGGGCGACGTGATCTCGACCGGCACGCCGCCGGGCGTCGGGCTCGGGCAGAAGCCCCCCATCTATCTGCGCGCCGGGCAGTCGATCACGCTCGGGATCGACGGGCTCGGCGAGCAGCGTCAGCGCACCGTGCAGGCCTGATTCCATTCAACGGACCGTTCGTCATGCCTATCATTCGATCGATGCGCGTCCTCGACGTGCGCTTCCCGACCTCGCGCCAGCTCGACGGCTCCGATGCGATGAACCCGGACCCGGACTACTCGGCCGCGTACGTCGTGCTCGACACCGACCACGACGGGCTCGAAGGCCACGGGCTCACGTTCACCATCGGGCGCGGCAACGAAATCTGCTGCGCGGCGATCGACGCGATGCGTCATCTCGTCGTCGGCCTCGACCTTGACTGGATCCGCGACGACATGGGCCGCTTCTGGCGCCACGTGACATCGGACAGCCAGTTGCGCTGGATCGGTCCCGACAAGGGCGCGATCCATCTGGCGACGGGGGCCGTCGTCAATGCCGTATGGGATCTGTGGGCGAAGTCGGTCGGCAAGCCGCTTTGGCGGCTCGTCGTCGACCTGAGCCCGGAAGACATCGTGCGCGCGGTCGATTTCCGCTACCTGACCGACTGCCTGACGCAGGACGAAGCGCTCGACCTGCTGCGCCGGCAGGCGCCCGGCAAGGCCGCGCGGATCGCGGCACTCGAGCGCGACGGCTATCCGTGCTACACGACGTCGGCGGGCTGGCTCGGCTACAGCGACGACAAGCTGCGCCGGCTGTGCCGCGAAGCGGTGGACGCGGGCTTCGACTACGTGAAGCTGAAGGTCGGCGCGAACCTGGAAGACGACATCCGCCGCGTGACGATCGCGCGCGAGGTGATCGGCCCGCAGCGCAAGCTGATGATCGACGCGAACCAGGTGTGGGAAGTCGACGAGGCGATCGACTGGGTGCGCGAACTCGCGTTCGCGAAGCCGTGGTTCATCGAGGAGCCGACGAGCCCCGACGACGTCGAAGGGCATCGCAAGATCCGCGAGGCGATCGCGCCGGTGCAGGTCGCGACCGGCGAGATGTGCCAGAACCGTGTGCTGTTCAAGCAGTTCATCGAGCGCGGCGCGATCGACGTCGTGCAGATCGACGCATGCCGGCTCGGCGGCGTGAACGAGATTCTCGCGGTGATGCTGCTGGCCGCGAAGTACGGGCTGCCGGTGTGTCCGCATGCCGGCGGTGTCGGATTGTGCGAATACGTGCAGCATCTGTCCATGATCGACTACGTGTGCATTTCCGGTACGAAGGAAGGGCGCGTGACCGAATACGTCGATCACCTGCACGAGCATTTCGTCGAACCGTGCGTCGTGCGCGGCGCGGCGTACATGCCGCCGACGGCGCCCGGTTTCTCGATCGAGATGAAGCCCGAGTCGCTCGAGCAGTATCGGTTCCGCGGCTGAAGGACGGCGCACGACGAAGCACGACGTACGATGCGCCGCGCGCGGCCTGCGCGGCGACGACACGAACGACGGAGACGCGAAGTGGATTTGAATCTGCAAGACAAGGTCGCGATCGTGACCGGCGGTGCATCGGGCATCGGCGCGGCGATCTCGATGCGGCTGGCCGACGAACGCGCGATTCCCGTGGTGTTCGCGCGGCACGCGCCGGACGACACGTTCTGGCATGCGCTCACGCGGAAGCAGCCGCGCGCCGCATGGGTGTCCGCCGAGTTGCAGGACGACGCGCAATGCCGCGAGGCCGTCGCACAGACCGTCGCGCGTTTCGGCCGCATCGACGGCCTCGTCAACAACGCCGGCATCAACGACAGCGTCGGCCTCGACGCCGGGCGCGACGCGTTCGTCGCGTCGCTCGAGCGCAACCTGATTCACTACTACGCGATGGCGCATTACTGCGTGCCGCACCTGAAGGCGACGCGCGGCGCGATCGTCAACATCTCGTCGAAGACGGCCGTGACCGGGCAGGGCAACACGAGCGGCTATTGCGCGTCGAAGGGCGCGCAACTCGCGTTGACGCGAGAATGGGCCGTCGCATTGCGGAACGACGGCGTGCGCGTGAACGCGGTGATTCCCGCCGAGGTGATGACGCCGCTCTACCAGAACTGGATCGCCGGCTTCGACGACCCGGAAGCGAAGCTCGCGGAAATCGCCGGCAAGGTGCCGCTCGGCAAGCGCTTCACGACGGCCGACGAGATCGCCGACACGGCCGTGTTCCTGCTGTCGGAACGCGCATCGCACACGACGGGCCAGTGGCTGTTCGTCGATGGCGGCTATACGCATCTCGATCGTGCGATCGGCTGAGGACGGCGCGCCATGCAACCCGATCCGAACCCGACGACCGCCGCACCCGTGGCGCTGATCGCATTGACCGGCGTCAGCAAGCGCTTTCCGGGCGTGCAGGCGCTCGACGATTGCCGGTTCGATCTGCGCGCCGGCGAAGTGCATGCGCTGATGGGCGAGAACGGCGCCGGCAAGTCGACGCTGATGAAGATCCTCGCCGGCGTGTACCAGCGGGACGGCGGCGAGATCCGCATGGACGGCCGCGCGGTGGAGATCGCCGATCCGCGTGCCGCGCAGGCGCTCGGCATCGGCATCATCCATCAGGAGTTGAACCTGATGAACCACCTGAGCGTCGCGCAGAACATCTTCATCGGCCGCGAGCCGCGCGGCCGCTTCGGCGTGTTCGTCGACGAAGACAGGCTGAACCGCGACGCAGCCGCGATCTTCGCGCGGATGCGGCTCGATCTCGATCCGCGCACCCCGGTCGGCCGGCTGACGGTCGCGAAGCAGCAGATGGTCGAGATCGCGAAGGCGCTGTCGTTCGATTCGCGCGTGCTGATCATGGACGAGCCGACCGCCGCGCTGAACAACGCGGAGATCGCCGAGCTGTTTCGCATCATCGGCGACCTGCGCGCGCACGGCGTCGGCATCGTCTACATCTCGCACAAGATGGACGAGCTGCGCCAGATCGCCGACCGCGTGACCGTGATGCGCGACGGCAAGTACGTCGCGACCGTGCCGATGGCCGAAACGTCGATGGACGCGATCATCGCGATGATGGTCGGCCGCCAGCTCGACACGACGTTCCGTACACCGCCCGATACGTCGTCCAGCGACGTCGCGCTCGAAGTGCGCGGATTGTCGCGCGGCCGCGCGATCCGCGACGTCGGTTTCACGCTGCGGCGCGGCGAGATCCTCGGCTTCGCGGGGTTGATGGGCGCTGGCCGCACCGAGGTCGCGCGCGCCGTGTTCGGCGCGGACCCGATCGATGCGGGCGAGATCCGCGTGCACGGCAAGACCGTGACGATCCGCACGCCGGCCGACGCGGTCAGGCACGGCATCGGTTATCTGTCGGAGGACCGCAAGCACTTCGGGCTTGCGGTCGGGATGGACGTGCAGAACAACATCGCGCTGTCGAGCATGCGCCGCTTCGTGCGCCGCGGCGTGTTTCTGGATGCACGCGAGATGCGCGACACCGCGCAGTCGTATGTGCGGCAGCTTTCGATTCGCACGCCGTCGGTCGCGCAGCCGGCGCGGCTGCTGTCGGGCGGCAACCAGCAGAAGATCGTGATCGCGAAGTGGCTGCTGCGCGACTGCGACATCCTGTTCTTCGACGAGCCGACGCGCGGCATCGACGTCGGCGCGAAAAGCGAGATCTACAAGCTGCTCGACGCGCTCGCCGCCGACGGCAAGGCGATCGTGATGATCTCGTCGGAGCTGCCCGAGGTGCTGCGCATGAGCCACCGGATTCTCGTGATGTGCGAAGGGCGCGTGACCGGCGAGCTGCGCGCGGCCGACGCCACGCAGGAAAAGATCATGCAGCTCGCGACGCAGCGCGAGTCGACCGTATTGTCCTGATTCAGACGCCTACCCGATCATGTCCAACGATACGCATCCCGTCCCGCCTCTTGCCACCGGCGACACGCCGGCGGCCGCACCGGGCCTGCGCGCCCGCCTCTTCAACCCGGCCGCGCGGCAGAAGCTGCTTGCGTTCGCGAGCCTCGTGCTGCTGATCGTGTTCTTCAGCATCGCATCGCCGAACTTCCTCGAAGTCGACAACCTCGTTTCGATCCTGCAGGCCACCGCCGTGAACGGCGTGCTGGCCGTCGCCTGCACCTACGTGATCATCACGTCGGGCATCGACCTGTCGGTCGGCACGCTGATGACGTTCTGCGCGGTGATGGCCGGCGTCGTGCTGACGAACTGGGGCATGCCGCTGCCGCTCGGGATCCTGGCCGCGCTGTTGTTCGGCGCGCTGTCGGGCAGCGTGTCGGGTTTCGTGATCGCGAAGATGAAGGTGCCGCCGTTCATCGCGACGCTCGGCATGATGATGCTGCTCAAGGGGCTGTCGCTCGTGATCTCGGGCACGCGGCCGATCTACTTCAACGACACGCCCGGCTTCACGTCGATCGCGCAGGATTCGCTGATCGGCAACCTGATTCCGTCGCTGCCGATTCCGAACGCCGTGCTGATCCTGTTCCTCGTCGCGATCGGTGCGTCGATCGTGCTGAACCGGACCATCTTCGGCCGCTACACGTTCGCGCTCGGCAGCAACGAGGAAGCGCTGCGGCTGTCCGGCGTGAACGTCGATGCGTGGAAGATCGCCGTCTACACGTTCAGCGGCGCGGTGTGCGGGATCGCGGGGCTGCTGATCGCGTCGCGGCTGAATTCCGCGCAGCCCGCGCTCGGGCAGGGCTACGAGCTCGATGCGATCGCGGCCGTGGTGATCGGCGGCACGTCGCTGTCGGGCGGCGCGGGCAGCATCGTCGGCACCATCATCGGCGCATTCATCATGAGCGTGCTGACCAACGGCCTGCGCATCATGTCGGTCGCGCAGGAATGGCAGACGGTCGTCACCGGCGTGATCATCATCCTCGCCGTGTACGTGGACATCCTGCGCCGGCGTCGCCGCTGACGTCGACGCATTGACGTGCGTGCATCCGCTTCACCGCCGGCCTGGCCGGCATTTCAGTCGATACCAACCAAGGAGACGCGAAGTGATCAGGAGCAAGGTGTTGAACGCGATCGTCGGGCTGACGTTCGCCGTCGGCGTCACGGCCGGCGCGCATGCGCAGGAAACCTACATCCCGCTGATCTCGAAGGGCTTCCAGCATCAGTTCTGGCAGGCCGTGAAAGCCGGCGCGATGCAGGCCGCGAAGGACTACAAGGTGAAGGTGACGTTCGAGGGCCCCGAAACCGAGGTGATGGTCGACAAGCAGATCGACATGCTGTCCGCCGCGATCGCGAAGAAGCCGGCCGCGCTCGGCTTCGCGGCGCTCGACAGCAAGGCCGCGCTGCCGCTGCTGAAGAAGGCGCAGGCCGAGAAGATCCCGGTGATCGCGTTCGACTCGGGCGTCGACAGCGACATCCCGGTGACGACCGCCGCGACCAACAACAAGGCCGCCGCGGCGCTCGCCGCCGACAAGCTCGCCGCGCTGATCGGCGACGAAGGCGAGGTGGCCGTGGTCGCGCACGACCAGACGAGCCGCACCGGCATCGACCGCCGCGACGGCTTTCTCGAACGAATGAAGTCGGCGCACCCGAAGGTGCAGGTCGTGACTGTCCAGTACGGCGAGGGCGACCAGCTGAAGTCGACCGAAGTGACGAAGTCGATCCTGCAGGCGTATCCGAAGCTCAAGGGCCTGTTCGGCACCAACGAAGGCTCGGCGATCGGCGTGGTCAACGGCGTGCGCGAGATGAAGCGCAAGGTCGTGATCGTCGGCTACGATTCGGGCAAGCAGCAGAAGGATGCGATCCGCAGCGGGCTGATGGCCGGCGCGATCACGCAGAACCCGATCGGGATCGGTTACAAGACCGTCGAGGCGGCCGTGAAGGCGATCAAGGGCGAGAAGCTGCCGAAGGTCATCGATACCGGTTTCTATTGGTACGACAAGTCCAACATCGACGACCCGAAGATCGCCGCGGTGTTGTACGACTGAGCGAGACGTAATGTCATGCGTGGGTAAGGGCGGAAGACGAGGACACCATGGGCGCAGTGCGTATCGATTCTCATCAGCACTTCTGGCGTTACCGCCCGGCCGACTATCCGTGGATCGGCCACGGGATGGGCGTGCTCGCGCGAGACTACCTGCCCGACATGCTGTGGCCGCAGATGCATGCGCAGGCGCTCGGCGCGTCGATCGCGGTGCAGGCGCGCGCCGGACGCGACGAGACGGCATTCCTGCTCGATCTCGCTCGCGACGACGGGCATATCGCGGCCGTGGTCGGCTGGGAAGACCTCGGTGCGCCGGAGCTGGCCGACCGCATCGCCGCATGGGCGAGCCCGAAGCTGCGCGGCTTTCGTCATCAGGTGCAGGACGAAGCCGACGTCGCCGCGTTCGTCGAGGCCCCCGCGTTCAATCGCGGCGTCGCCTGGCTGCAGGCGAACGGCTATGTGTACGACGTGCTCGTGTTCGAGCGCCAGTTGCCCGACGTGCGTGCGTTCTGCGCGCGGCACGACGCGCACTGGCTCGTGCTCGATCATGCCGGCAAGCCCGCGCTCGCCGAGTTCGAGCGCGACGACACCGCGCTGGCGCGCTGGCGTGCCGGGTTGCGCGAGCTCGGTGCACTGCCGCATGTCGTGTGCAAGCTGTCGGGTCTCGTGACCGAGACGGACTGGCGGCGCGGCCTGCGCGCGAAGGACATCCGGCACATCGAGCAGTGCCTCGATGCGGCGCTCGACGCATTCGGGCCGCAACGCTTGATGTTCGGCTCGGACTGGCCGGTGTGTCTGCTCGCGGCGTCGTATGACGAAGTGGCGTCGCTGGTCGAGCGCTGGGCCGAAGCGCGGCTGTCGGCGGCCGAGCGCGGCGCATTGTGGGGGGGCACGGCCGCGCGTTGCTATGCGGTGCCGTTCGAGTCGAAGCCCGGCATATAAAATAGGCGCGAACGGCCTGACGCTTCATTCGGCAGGCCGGCCGCAACGAAACCGCTCACCTGTATCAACGTATGTCCATCCAGCCGATCCAGAACCGCCGCCTGTACCAGCAGATCGCCGACAAGCTCAGCACGATGATCGAGTCCGGCGATTTTCCGCCGGGCAGTTATCTGCCGCCCGAGCGCGAACTGGCCGAACGGTTCGGCGTGTCGCGCACGTCGGTGCGCGAGGCGCTGATCGCGCTCGAAGTCAACGGGCTCGTCAGCGTGCGCGTCGGCGACGGCGTAAAGGTGCGCCAGCCCGAGGCGGCTGTCGTGCCGGAGCCGCAACCCGTCACGAAGGTCGCGCCGTTTTCGATCGTCGAGATCGATCCGGAACTCGGCATCGCGCTCGACCTCGACACCGAAATCCCGCCGTTCGCGCTGTTGCAGGCGCGCCGGCTGATCGAGCCGGAAGCCGCGTCGCTCGCCGCGAAACACGGCTCGGACGCGCAGATCGACGGGATCCATGAAGCGTTCCTGCGCAACCAGGAAGACAACCGCAGCGGCTCGCTCACGCATCCGGGCGACCGGCTGTTCCATATCCGTATCGCGGAAGCGAGCGACAACCCCGCGTATGCGCTGATGATCAAGCAACTGCTCGCGCACAAATACGACCCGATGTTCCAGCGGCTGCAGTCGCTGTACATGCCGAACGACATGCCGCACCGGTCGGAGCTGGAGCACCGCGCGATCCTCGACGCAATCCGCGCGCGCGATCCGCAAGCCGCGCGCCGCGCGATGGCCGAGCATCTCGACGAGGTGATCCGGATCTTCGGCCGCGCGCTCGACTGAGCGCGGGCGTTCAGTCGTTCGACATCAGAAGCGGTCGGCGCGGTAGGGCGTCGGATCGGTGAACGGGGTTTCGCCCGTCATCATCTCGGCCAGCAGGCGGCCGGACACGGGGCCGAGCGTCAGCCCGTGATGGTTGTGCCCGAACGCGAACCACAGCCCGCGATGCGCGGGCGCGGGGCCGATCACCGGCCGCATGTCGGGCGTGCATGGGCGAAAGCCGAGCCACGGCTGCGGGTCGAGCCGTTCGCCGAAACCGAACACCGGGCGCGCAACGCGTTCCGCGCGTTCGAGCTGCACGCCCGTCGGCGGCAGGCCGCGGCGCGCGATTTCCACGCCGGTGGTCAGCCGCAGGCCGCGCCGCATCGGCGCGATCACGTAGCCGTATTCGCGATCGACGATCGGCGCCGACGGCGTGCCGCGTTCGGACGGCGCGTAGTGCATGTGATAGCCGCGTTTCTCGCGCAGCGGGATCTTGTAGCCGAACTTGCCGAACACCGTGTCGGACCACGGGCCGAGCGCGACGACGACGGCCGGCGCGGCGATCCTGCCTTCGTCCGTCGTGACCTGCCAGCCCGGCGATAACGCCTCGAGGCTCGCGGCGTCGCCGTTGAGCAGGGTGCCGCCGCCTTGCACGAAGAGCTGCGCGTAGGTTTTGACGAGCGCCGACGGATCGACGACGCTCTTCGGATCGAGCCAGTGCAGCGCGCCGCAGAAACCCGGCGCGAGGCTCGGCTCCCGCGCACGCAGTGCCGCGGCGTCGAGCGGCGTGATGCCGAGCCCGTGGCGGCGCGCGGTGAGCCCCGCATCGGCGACCGCGCGTTCGAACGCGGCCGGCGTGCGGAACGCTTCCATCCAGCCGCTCGCACGAATCAGCTCGGCTGCACCGGCGCGCGCGATCAGCGCGTCGTGCTCGACGATGCAGCGCTCGATCAGCGGCAGCATGTCGCGCGAGGCCGCCGCATGACGCATCGGCGCCGATTCCCACCAGAAGCGCGCGAGCCACGGCGCGAATGCCGGCAGCGACGTGCTGTGCCAGTAGAGATCGGTCGAGCGGTTCAGCGCGTAGCGCATCAGCGTGAACGGGCTGCGCGGGAACGGATACGGCTCGACCGACGAGCGCTCGATCAGTCCCGCGTTGCCGAAGCTCGTGCCTTCTCCGGGCGCACCGCGGTCGACCAGCGCGACCTTGCGGCCGCGATCCTGCAGGTGCAGCGCGGCGGACACGCCGACGATGCCCGCGCCCAGAACGATTACGTCGAAATCCATCGTGTGAGTGGCCGTTTGCGGGGCGCCTGGCCGCAGTGCGGTGTATGCGCCCGGGTTGGAGATCGTATGAGCTCAAAGCATACTCGCGCAGACGTGCGGCACCAAGAGGGACACGTGGGGGCGTGCGCGCCGCGGGCGGCCCGCGCGACGACGGCGGGCGGCAAGCGGCGGGCTGCGTCGACAAACGATCGGCCACCCGGATCGATCAATGCATCCCGAACAATCTCCCCCACCGTGCCAGCCCGTGCGTATCGATCCCCGCCATCCTCAGCGCCTTCCACACGACCGTCGACACCGTGTCGTAAGCCGCGATACCGGTCGCCTCTTCGAACGATCCGGCCAGATGCGCCGCATGCAGGTTCGTGCAGAACGTCGTCACCGCGTCCGGCCGCGCCTGCGCGGCCTTGCGCATCAGCGCGGCGAGCTGCGTGTCGGGCACTTCCGCGAAGCTGTAGTTGTCGCGCAGCCCGAGATGCTGCTCGGCCACGCAGTCGATGCCGAGCTGCGCATACTGGCGCATGATCCGCTGCTGCACGTCGTCCAGATACGGTGTGACCAGCCCGAGCCGCCGCACGCCGGTACGTTCGAGCAACTCGTTCAGCGCCAGCACGGACGTCGTCGCCGGAATGCCGGTCGCCTGCTCGATGCCGCGGCACAGCGCGGCATCGAGCTCGAAGCCGAGCCAGCCGGCCGAGGTGCCGCTCCAGCCGATCACGTCGACGCGCGCGTCGGCCAGTTGCCGGGCCGCGACCAGAATGTGCTCCGCGTCGAACTGGTCGAGCGCGGCCGCGCTCAGGGCGATCTCGGTCACGGTGAAGCGCGCGAAATGCACGCTGACGTTCGGCAGCTCGGCGACGATCGCGGACGTCAGTGGTTCGAGCGCGGTGTTCGACGACGGCGTCACGATGCCGATGCGGGTGCGAGGATTCATCGCGCCGCCTCCCTTCAGTCGAGCAATTGCCGCACCGCATCGAGCGCCGCGCGGCGCAGCGCCGGGAGGTCGAGGCCCGGAATCTCGCCGTTGTCCACCACGACGCGGCCATTCACGATGCTGTATTTCACCGGCGACGGCTCGCCGGCCGCGACCGGCGCGATCGCATAGTCGTGGAAGCCGTTGAAGCGCGGCCCGCTCACGTCGTACAGCACCAGATCGGCGGCCTGGCCGACGTCGAGCGTGCCGACCGCATCGAGTCCGAGCACGCGCGCGCCGCCCTGTGTTCCCCAGTTCAGCACGTCCTCGGCGGTCGTCGCCGACGCACCATGCGCCGCGCGATGCACGAGCCACGCGAAGTTGGCCTCGTGCGTCATGCTGCCCGACTCGTTCGACGCGACGCCGTCCACGCCGAGCGACACCGGCACGCCGGCCGCCGCCATGCGCGGCGCGGGGGCGATGCCGCTGCCGAGCCGCGCGTTGCTGACGGGGCAGTGCGAGCAGCCGGTGCCGGTTTCCGCGAGCATCGCGATCTCGCTCGCGTCGAGATGGACGAGGTGCGCGAACCACACGTCGGGGCCCAGCCATTCGTGATCGGCGGCGAACTCGACCGGCAGCTTGCCGTAGCGCTCGCGGCAGAAGTCGACGTAGCGCGTCGTCTCCGACAGGTGCGAATGCAGCCGCAAGCCCATCCCGCGCGCCGCGCGTGCGACTTCGGGCAGCAAATCGGGCGGCAGCGAGAATGTCGGCGTCGTCGGCGCGACGACCACGCGGCGCATCGATGCGGCGCTCGCGTCGTGATGGCGCGCTTTCAGCCGCTCGATGTCCGCGAGCATCTGGTCGAGCGTTTCGGGTTGCAGCGCGGTACCGGCGAAGCCGGGATGATCGCCGGCCGCCTGCAATGCGCCGCCGCGGCACAGCACGAAGCGCATTCCGAAGCCGGCTGCTTCGTCGAACAGCAGGTCGCCGGTCTCGGTCGTGCCGCCCGCGTGATACAGGTAGTGGTGATCGGCGCAGGTCGTCACGCCCGACAGCAGCAGCTCCGCGAAACCGAGCCGCGCGGCGATGCGCGCGAGCGCCGGCGTGAAGCGCGCCACGCGCGGATACGGAACGGCAGCGAGCCATGCCTGCAGATCCGCGTCGATACCGGCCGGCACCGCCTTCAGCAGGTTCTGGAACAAATGATGGTGCGTGTTGACCCAGCCGGGGTAGACAACGCAGTGGCTGGCGTCGATCACGCGCTCGCCGGGCAGCGGCGCGAGATCGGGCGCGATCGATTCGATCCGGCCGTCACGGATGCGCAGGTCGGTCCGGCCGAGTCGCGCGGCACTGCCGGTGCGTCCGCTCATGACCGCGACCGGGTGGCGGATCAGCAATGAAGAAGAGGGAAGGTTCACGATCGGGTTTCCTCGGATTAGGATGTTCGTCGTCATGCGTTGGTCGTCATGCGCGCGCCGCACGCGGCGCGCGGTCGATCAGTCGCACTCGCGCGCCATCGGGCTGCGGTGTGCGGTGTCGGGCAGCACGTGCGATTCGACGGGATCGGCTGCCTGCACGCCGTTGAGCAGCGCGTTCAGCACGACCGACACGAGACACGCGATCACGACGCCGCTATGCAGGAACGGCTGCGTCCAGTCCGGCATGTGCGCGAAGACTTTCGGCGCCATCACCGGAATCAGCGCGGTCGCGATCGTGAAGCCGACGATCAGCACGTTGTAGCGATTGCCCTCGAAGTCGACCTTCGCGAGCGTCTGCACGCCGGCCGCGACGACCACGCCGAACATCGCGATGCCCGCGCCGCCGAGCGCGGCGGACGGCGTCGACGCGACGATCGCGCCGATCTTCGGCACCAGCGCGACGACACACATCAGCACGCCGCTGATCGCGACGATCCAGCGGCTGCGCACGCCGGTCAGGATCACGAGCCCGACGTTCTCCATGAACGCGATGAACGGGAACGCGGCGAACGTGCCGGCGATCGCGCTCGCGACGCCGTTCGCGCGCAGGCCGCGCACGACGTCGTCCTCGCTCACGTGCTTCTCGACGATGTCGCCGATCGCGACGAACAGGCCCATCGACTCGACCATCTGCACGATCATCACGACCACCATCGTCAGCACCGGCACGACCGCGAACACCGGCGTGCCGAAATGGAACGGGTAGGGCACGGTGAACCAGGGCGCTGCCGCCACGTTCGCGAAGTTGCCCATCCCGAGCGCGATGGCGAGCAGGCTGCCGGCGACGAGCCCGATCAGCACCGACAGGTTGCGCAGGAACGCATTCGCGAAGCGGTTGATCGCGAGGATCACGATCGCGACGACCAGCGTGACGGCAAGGAACGACGGCTCGCCGAACTGCAGCTTCGCCGCGTCGCCGCCGCCCGCCCAGTGATACGCGACCGGGAACAGCTGCAAGCCGATCACGGTGACGATGCAGCCCGTCACGACCGGCGGGAACAGGCGCCGCAGCCGGCCGACGAGCGGCGCGGCGAAGGTCGTGATGATTCCCGCGCCGATCACCGCGCCGCATACGCCGGCGAAGCCGACGCCGGGCGTGAGGCCAATCGCGATCACGGGGCCGACGCTGCTGAATGCGACGCCTTGCAGGATCGGCAGACGCACGCCGAGCTTCCAGACGCCGACCGTCTGCAGGATCGTCGAGATGCCGGAACAGAACAGCGCGGTACTGATCAGCACGGTTGTATCGGCGGGCGACATCTTCAATGCGGATGCAACGATCAGCGGCACCGCGATCGCGCCGATATACGCGACGAGCATGTGCTGCAGGCCGAGCGTCAGCATCTGGCGGCGCGGCAGGACCCGATCGACGGGATGTGAGGCAGAGTTCATGGGCGTGTCTCCTGATGTTCGTTATCGGGCGGGCGCGTTGCGCGCCCGCCTGGACTCCCGTCAGGCCGCGACCGGGGCGGCGAGACAGGCGTGGAAGCGGTCGGTCAGCGCGGCGCGATCGAGATCGCGGCCGATGAAAACGATGCGTGAAGCGCGCGGCTCGCACCCCCACGCCTGCGCGGCACGCAATTCGATCACGCCGTGCACGCCCTGCAGCACGTAGCGCTGCACGCGGCCGTGCACGGCCAGGATGCCTTTCATCCGGAACAGGTTCGCGGTGTCGGCGCGGCGCAGTTCGCCGAGCCAGGCTTCGAGCGCGTCGAGATCGACGTCCGCGTCGACTTCGATGCCCACCGACGACACGCTGTCGTCGTGTTCGTGGTGGTCGTGGTCGTCGTCGTGTGCAAGGGCATGCTCGTCGTGAGCATGGGGCTCATGCTCGTGGTGTTCCGCGTGCGGCGCTGCGGCCTGCAATCCGTCGCTCTCGACGAGAATCTGCGCAAACTCGTTCGCGCCGATCCCGAGGATGCGATCGAGGTCGACCTGCGCATAGCTGGAGGTGACGATCTCTGCGGTCGTGTTCAGCTCGCGCAGCCGCGCGGTCAGCGCATCGACGTCCGGCGCCTCGACGAGATCGACCTTGTTGATCACGATCCGGTCTGCGCAGACGATCTGGTCGACTGCCTGGTTGTCGCGGCCGTCGAGCACGAGATCGTCGAGGTGCGCGCGAATGTGCTTCGCATCCACCATCGTGACTACCGCGTCGAGCGCGACTTCCTTCGCGATCGGATCGTCGAGGAAGAAGGTCTGCGCGACCGGATACGGATCGGCGAGACCGCTCGTCTCGACGATGATGTGATCCAGCCGGTCGGGCCGCGCGACGAGCATCCGCACGATCCGCACGAGGTCCTCGCGCACCGCGCCGACGCAGCACACGCAGCCGTTCGTCATCTCGTAGATTTCCTCGGTCGATTCGAGCACGAGGCCGCCGTCGATGCCGATTTCGCCGAACTCGTTCTCGATCACCGCGATCTTGCGGCCGTGCTTCTCGCGCAGGATGTAATTCAGCAGCGTCGTCTTGCCCGCGCCGAGAAAACCCGTGAGCACGGTGACCGGGATCTTCTCGACGTGGCTGTGGGTGGTATGGATGTGGGTCATGATGCGTCTCCGTTGAGTCGGTTGGGCTGCGGATTGGGCTGCAGGTCGGGCCGGGACCCGCTTTCCTTCCAGCGATGGACGGTGCGGGAATCGAGGTCGAACAGGTCGAGCACGCGGCCGAGCGTGTGGTCGATCATCTGGTCGAGCGAAGCGGGGCGCGCATAGAACGCCGGCACGGGCGGCGCGACGATCGCGCCCATTTCCGTGACGGTCGCCATGTTGCGCAGATGCGTGAGCGTGTAGGGTGTTTCGCGGGCGAGCAGCACGAGCCGGCGGCGCTCTTTCAAGACGACATCGGCCGCGCGTGAAATCAGGCCGGACGACAGCCCGCTCGCGATTTCGGCGAGCGTCTTCATCGAGCACGGCGCGACGATCATCCCGAGCGTGCGGAACGACCCGCTCGAGATGGGCGCCGCGATGTCGTCGCTGCGATACAGCACGCTCGCGAGCGATACGACGTCCGACAGCTTGAAGTCGGTCTCGTGCGCCATCGTCAGTGCGGCGGCGCGCGACACGACCACGTGCGTCTCGATGTCGAGCGCGCGCAGCAGTGCGAGCAGCCGCATCCCGTAGACGAAGCCGGACGCGCCGCTGATGCCGACCACGAGCCTGCGCGCGCTCATCGCGCGGCTCCGCCGAGTTGCGCGATCACATGTGCGGCGCGCTGCATCGCCGCGTCGCCGACGCGGGCGCGCACGCCGTCGAAGCGCGCGCCGCGTGTCGCGTCGATGCCCATCCGCGATGTCGTGCCGTCGGACGACGACGACGGATCGAGCGGGCTGCCGGGCAGGCCGTCGACGACGAACAGGTCGCGATGCGGCTGGAAGTGCGTGGCGATCGCCCACAGCACCTGCGCGTCGTCGGTGATGTCGACGTCGCTGTCGACCGCGACGACGTTCTTCAGATACGGATCCCAGCCGAGCAGCGCGAGCATGATCTGCCGCGCTTCGCCGTCGCGCGTCTGCTTCAGCGCGACGTAGCAATGGAAGTGCGTGCCGGAGTTCGGGTAGTGGATCGCGGTGACGGCCGGAAAGCGCGCTTTCAGCTTCTCGCTCATCTCGGCTTCGCGCGGCAGCCGTGCAAGCGTCAGGTGCTCGGCATACGGGCCGCCGACCACGTCGACGAGCCACGCATCGTTGCGCCGCATCATCGTGTCGATGCGCAGTACGTTGTTGGTCGAGCGGTCCGACGAGTATCCGGTGAACTCGCCGAACGGGCCTTCGTCGGCGTGTGCGTCAGGATCGATCGTGCCTTCGAGCACGAACTCGGCGGCGGCCGGCACGCCGATTCCGTGGCGCGGCGTGCGGACGAGCTGCAACGGCGCGCCGAACAACCCGCCGGCAATGGCACGCTCGTCGGCGCCGAACGGCAGGCGCGCGGCGGCCGCGAGCATGAACAGCGGATGCGCACCGATCACCATCGCGACCTTCAGCGTGTCGCCCCGTGCCTTGGCGGTCTGCAGCATCCGCCATAGATGGCCGCGCGAATGGAGGCTCGTCGCCAGTGCGTTGCGCGCATGCGGCATCGAGCGGTGATAGCTGAGGTTCGCGACGCCCGTCACCGGATCCTCGGCGACGATCACCGCGTTGGTGACGTAAGGCCCGCGATCGGTTTCGAAGTGGCGGATCATCGGCAGTTGCGCGAGATCGACCGCGTCGCCTTCGATCACCTGGTCGAGCACGGGGCCGTGCGGTACGGCGACCGGCGCGACGGGCGCGTTCGCGCGCTGCTGCCATGCGTCGAACAGGCCGTTCGCATCGACGCCGAACAGCCGGCCGATCCGTGTGCGGGACGCGAACACGTTGGTGACGAGCGGCGTCGCGAGACCGTCGACACGCTCGCAGACGAGCATGTCGTGCCGCCCGCGTGCGGCGAGCGACGCGACGACGGCCGTGACGTCCTGGTCGGCGGACAGCGGCTGCGCGACCGTCAGCACGTCGTCCGGAAAGCGATCGCGGTACGCGGTCGCGAAATGGTGGAAATCCTGCTGCTCGGCGAAAGGACTGGACGCCATGATGCACTCCGTCGGATGCGGAAGAGGAAAGGCCGGACCGCGCGATGCGTGCGGCGATGCGCGCTCCGGCCGCCGGCGCGTTACACGTAGGTCGCCGTCAGGCGCTTGTGCGCTTCGTCGAGATCCTTCGGCGGCCGGGTCGGCTCGATGCCGACGAGGCGGGCGATGTTGTTGCCCATGTAGTCCTCGAGGCCGTCTTCATCGAGATCCATCCCCTGCGGCGCGGGACCGCATAGCATCTCCAGCTCGCGCAGCCACATGCCGGGCTCGTTCGGCGGCGAATCGGTGCCGAACACGATCTTGTTGCGCGGCAGCTCGCGCGCAAATTCGACGATCCGCGACTGGTAGCACCAGCCCGATTCGCAGTACACGTTCGGCGTGTCCATCGCCATCCAGAACGCTTCGAACGAGTAGTTGCCGCCCGTCTGGATTCCGAAGTGACCGATGATGAAGTTCACCATCGGAAACTCGCGGATGATCGGGTAGAACTGCGTCGGGATCGTGTACGGGCCGTCGCCGGTGTGGATCAGCACGACGATGTTGTACTTCGCGCAAACCTTCATCGCGGGGCGCAGCCAGTCGAGCGCGCGATCGGGCCGGTAGCCGTGCATGTTCGCGTGCAGCTTCACCATCTTGAAGCCGTACTCCCTGATGTGGAATTCCAGCTCTGCCGCGCCGTTCTCCGGGCCCCAGCGCGGGTTGTACGTGAAGTTGCCGATGAAGCGGTCCGGGTACTTCTGCGTCAGTTCGGCGATGTACGCCATGTAGTCGCGGATGCCTTCGCGGCCGCGGCGGTTGCCGTCGCGATAGCCGGTGTTGCCCGGCGGCGGCTGGATGAAGCCCATGTCGATGCGGCGCGGCTTGCCGTTGATGATGTACGGTCCGTCCATCATCTTCAGCAGGCGTTCGCCGGTGAACGGTTCGCCGGTGTGGCGCCAGGCCTCGTCGACGAGGTTGGTCGGGTGCAGGTGCGTATCGATGATCATGCAATGCTCCGGATTCGGGAGAGAAGGGCGCGGGCGTCAGGCGGCGAGCAGCGCTCGCGCTTCTTCGACGGTGCGCGGCGCGGGCGTCGGTTCGAGACCGATCATCCGGGCCGTGTTGTTGCCGAGGTAATCCTCGAGCGTGTCCTCGTCGAGATTCATCCCCTGCGGCGGCTCGAAGCACAGCACTTCGAGCAGGCGCAGCCACATGCCGGGCTCGTTCGGCGGCGTGTCGGAGCCGAACAGGATCTTGTGCTTCGGCAGCACCTTCGCGAATTCGACGATGCGCGACTGCAGGCACCAGCCCGATTCGCAATACACGTTCGGCAGGTCCATCGCGAGCTGGAACGGCTCGAAGCAATAGACGCCGCCCGTCTGCACGCCGAAGTGCGCCATGATGAAATTGACCGTCGGGAATTCCTTGATCATCGGCACCCACTCGGTCGGGATGCTGTACGGGCCGTCGCCCGTGTGCAGTTTCACGAGCACGCCGAGCTCCGCGCATTTCTTCAGCGCGGGGCGCAGCCAGTCGAGCGCGCGGTCGGGCCGGTACGCATGCATGTTGGCCTGGAACTGCACCATCCGGAAGCCGAGCTTGCGGACGTAGTGATCGATCGCGTTCACGCCGTTTTCCACGCCGCAGCGCGGGTTGTAGACGAAGCAGCCGATGAAGCGGTCGGGGTGCTTGCGCACCATTTCGACCGTGTACGCCATGTACGCGTCGATCGATTCGGCGCCCGATTTTTCACCGTCGGTGTAGGTATAGATGGTGTTGCCTTGCGGTGGCTGGATGAACGCCTTGTCGACGCGGCGCGGCTTGCCGTTGATGAGGAACGGGCCGTTCATCGTCTCGATCAGGCGCTCGCCGGTAAACGGCGGGCCGTCGTGACGCCACGCGAGGTCGACGAGATTCGTCGGGTAACAGCTGGTGTCGATGATCATCTACTCGATCTCCTTGAGAGGAACCGGAAAGGCCGGTTGCCGGGTCGCGGGCAGGCACGTCGATGAAGCGACCGTGTCGGTCGGATTCATGCGGCCTTTTGCAAGGCGCCTTTTTTGGCGCCTTCCCCTCGCCGGCATCGAGTGACACACTGCGACGTGCACTGCTGCTTGGGACCGAGTGTCACAAGCCGAATGTGCTCTGTACAATATTTTTTACTGACGCTCTTGATACGTTTGCGATATGGACATGCGTGTGTTGCGTTACTTCGCGGTGCTTGCCGACGAACTGCATTTCGGGCGTGCGGCCGCGCGGCTCCATATCTCGCAGCCGCCGTTGAGCCAGCAGATCCGCCTGCTCGAGGAGCAGCTCGGCACCGCGCTGTTCGTGCGCTCGCAGCATCGCGTGGAACTCACCGAGGCAGGGAAAACACTGAAGGAGCAGGTACCGCTGATCGTCGCGCAGTTCGATCGCGCGATCGATCTCACGCGTTGCGCGGGGCGCGGCGAGGTGGGGCGTCTCGCGGTCGGCATCATCAGTTCGGCGATGGTCGCGCCGATTCCGCGCGCGTTGCGCGTGTTCGCCGAACGCCATCCGCACGTGCACTGGTCGCTGCACGAGATGACGCCCGCCGCGCAGATCGATGCGTTGAAGGAGAAGCGGCTCGACGTGTGCTTCTTCCGGCTGTTCCAGGAGGATCCGTCGATCCGCAGCGAGATCGTCGTGCGCGAGACGGCCGTGGCCGTGTTGCCGGCAGGTCATCCGCTCGCGTCGCGCGACGCCATCGCGCTCGGCGAACTCGCGAACGAGCAGTTCGTGTCGTTCGGCCTGCGGCACTCGCAACTGGCGCGGTTCCTGCAGCAGAGTTGCGTCGATGCGCGCTTCACGCCGCGGATCGCGCATGAAGTCGTCGAGGTGCACACGCTGCTGTCGCTGGTGCGCGAGGGGCTGGGGGTGGCGTTGCTGCCGGCGTCGTCGCTGCAGATTTCGACTGGCGGCGTCGCGTTCGTGCCGCTGTCGTCGCCGGAACTCGAGGTGTCGCTGCAGGCGCGCTATCGCGCCGACGATACGTCCGCGGTGCTCGGCGCATTTCTCGATACCGTGCGCGAAGTCGCGACGGCATTCAGCACGTGAGTCCGCGCATGCTTCAGCGGGTGAGCGACTTCGCGACCAGCTCGCCGATCGCGTCGATCAGCGGCTTCACGCGCGCGTGCCGCTCGCGCGGCCAGATCGCATGGAGGTTGTAGTGCGTCGGAATCGCGATCGTGCAGAGTTCGACGAGCCGGCCGTCGCGCAACGCGTCGGCCGCAAGCAGGCCGCGGACGAGGCCTGCGCCCAGCCCTGACGCGAGCGTCGCGACGAGCCCGGCCGCGTTGTCGAACACCGCGATCGTCTGCGGTTCGGTCGGTTCGAGGCCGGCCGCTTCGAGCCACGGAATCCACGAACGCTTCGTATAGCCGAGCAGCGGCAGTTCCAGCACCTGCTCCGGCGTGAGCGGTGCGGTGAGCCCGTGGCGTTCGAGCAGCGCGGGCGCGGCCATCGCGGTCAGCCGGTCGGGGCACACCAGCGCGCAGTCGACGCCTTCCCATTCTCCGTAGCCATAGCGCAGCGCAACATCGACGCGATCGAATGCATCGCGGTCGTGACGCGGCGACGACAGTACCGTCAGCGTCGCGTCGTCGAGCGTGCGCATCAGCGCCGGCAGCCGTGCGGGCAGCCAGCCCTGCATCAGTTCCGGATCGACGTCGAGCCGGATCGACGGCCCCGTCGTGCGCCCCTTCACCGACGACAGCGCGCGATCGATCTGTTCGAGGCCGTCCGACAACTGGTTCGCGAACAGCGTGCCGGCATCGGTCAGCATCACGCGGCCGCCGGCCCGCGCGAACAGCGGCTGGCCGATGAATTCCTCGAGCGAGCGAATTTGCTGGCTGATCGCACTGTGCGTGAGCGCCAGCTGGCGTGCCGCGCTCGAAAAACTGCCGACCCGCGCGGCCTGCAGAAACGCCTGCATCGACTGGATCGAAGGGTATCGCTTGAGCATCTGTTAGTCCGACTGACAGGGATTCGATGAAATGATCGCGCCCGCGCCCGCGCATCGCGTTTCGATAATGCTCCGGCGCCGCGCCATCGACGCGGGCGAACACCATGAATGCGAATCAGGAGACAGCGCATGATCGACATCGTCGTGAACGATACACGCCATTCGCTCGAGAATGTACCCGAGGATATGCCGTTGCTGTGGGTGCTGCGCGACCGGCTCAAGCTCACTGGCACGAAGTTCGGCTGCGGCAAGGGCTTGTGCGGCGCGTGCACGGTGCATCTCGAAGGGCAGGCCGTGCGGTCGTGCCTGATCCCGGCCGTCGCCGCGAACGGGCAGCACGTGACGACGATCGAAGGACTGTCTCCGGACGGCCGCCATCCGCTGCAACTCGCGTGGGTGGCGGAGGACGTGCCGCAATGCGGCTACTGCCAGCCGGGGCAACTGATGCAGGCGGCCGCGCTGCTGAAGGGCGGCCAGCCGCTCGACGATGCAGCGATCGTGTCGGCGATGTCAGGCAACATCTGCCGGTGCGGCACGTATGCGCGGATTCATCGCGCGATCAGGCGCGCGGCGTCGGGCGATCCTGCGTTGAAGGCTGAAGCCGAACCGGCGAAGGAGGCGTGACATGCGCGACGATCTCACGACCGATGTGCCGCACGATAGCGGCAACACGCCGCGCCGCCGCTTCCTCAAGCAGAGTTCCGCGTTGCTCGCGGCCGGCATCGCGATCGGCTTCCGGATGCCCGATGCGATGGCCGCGGGCAGGAACGTGAGCGGCGATCCGCATCCTGCCGCCGGCGAGTTCGAGCCGAACGCTTGGGTGCGCGTGCTGCCCGACGACACGATCAAGCTCGTCGTGCACAAACACGATTCGGGCACCGGCACGCGCACTGCGCTGGCCGCCGTGGTGGCCGAGGAACTCGACGTCGATCCGTTCAAGGTCGATGTCGTGACCCCCGAAGATCCGTTCTTCGCCGACTACATCCATCCGCTGTGGAAAGTGTTCTCGACCGGCGGCAGCACGAGCGTCGCGATGGAATACGACCGGCTGCGCCGCGCGGGTGCGATGGCGCGCGCGATGCTCGTCGACGCAGCCGCGCAGCAATGGCATGTGCCGGTGTCGTCGTGCACGACGGCCGACGGCGCCGTGTTGCATGCGGCGAGCGGGCGCCGCGCGACGTACGGTTCGCTCGCGTCCGCGGCCGCACAACTGCCCGCGCCGAAACAAGTCGTGCTGAAGGATCCCGCCCGGTTTCGCTATATCGGCAAGCTGCGCAGGAAGCGCGATGCCGCGCAGAAGGCCGACGGATCGTTTCCGTACAGCATCGACGTGTCGCTGCCGGGGATGCTCGTCGCCGTCGTCACGCGCGCGCCGGTCATCGACGCGCGCTTGCGCAGCGTCGACGCGAAGGCCGCGCTCGCGATTCCCGGCGTGCGCGACGTGCTGCAGATCCCGCCGCGTCCCGACGTGCTCGGCGGCAATCAGGCTGGGGTCGCCGTGCTCGCGGACGACTACTGGTCCGCGCACAAGGGGCAGGCCGCATTGAGGATCGAATGGGAGGACAGCCTGTTCGAGACGTTCGACAGCAGCACGCTCGCCGCCCGCCAGGCCGCGTGGATCGACGATCCGGCCGCGCGTGTCGTGCCGACGATCGCCGACGGCGATCCGTCGAAGGCGAACGTCGCCGGCGCACGCACGATCGAGGCGTCGTATTCGATGCCGCACAAGGCGGCGAATCCGCTGGAGCCGATCAACATCACCGTGTGGGCGCGCAACGGCGGGATCGAGTACTGGGGCGGGTTGCAGGTGCCGTCCACCGCGATGGAGGCGGCCGACGTGATCGGCGGCATTCCCGCGCATCGCGTGACGCTGCACGAACTCGTGTCGGGCGGCAGCTTTGGCGCGCGCGAATCGAAGTACTGGCTGTTCGAGGCAACGTGGCTCGCGCTGAAGACAGGCAAGCCGGTGAAGCTGATGAACAGTCGCGAGGACGAGATGCGCGCGCTGTTCTATCACGCGGCGAGCCATCACCGCGCGCGCGCGGTGCTCGATGCGAGGGGCAATCTCGCGTCGCTGTGGTTGCGCGGCGTGATGCCCGCGTCGCCGCAGCAGTGGGAGCCCGGCTATCTGGAGCGCGCCGACCGGATGGATTTCAGCACGACCGAAGCGATCACGAAGTGGGAATTCGCGTACGCGGCGCCGCATCGCGACCTCGGCTGGATCCGCATGGAGACGGGCGTGCCGACCGGCTGGTTTCGTGCGGTCAGCTATATCCCGAACGTGTTCGCGGTCGAGTCGGTGATGGACGAGGCCGCGCATGCGGCGAAGCGCGACCCCGTCGAGTTCAGGCTCGCGCACATGCGCGACCGGCCGCGGCATGCGGCCGTGCTGCGCGAAGCTGCGCGGCGCGCGGGTTGGGGGCAGCCGTTGCCGGACGGTGTCGCGCTCGGCATCGCAACGAATCAGGCGTACGACAGCTATGTCGCGGTGGTGGCGCGCGTCGCTCGCAAGAGCGGCGCGGTGCGCGTGGAGAAGCTCACGTGCGTGGCCGATTGCGGGATCGCCGTGTCGCCGGCCGGCGTCGACGAGCAGTTGTACGGCGGATTGATGTGGGGGCTCGGCCATGCGACGTCCGATCGCGTCGATTTCAAAAACGGGCGCGTGCAGCAGTCGAATTTCGATACGTATCGCGTGATGCGGATGAGCGACATGCCGGAGACCGACATTCATATCGTGCAGGGCGATCCGGCGAAGCCGGGCGGCGTCGGCGAGTTGTCGAGCCCGGCCGTGACGCCGGCGATCGCGAATGCGGTGTTCAGGCTGACGGGGAAGCGGTTGAGGCAGACACCGTTCGATCTGTCGGCGATCGTATAGCGCGCCGCTGAAGAAAGTATGAAGTTTGCAGCTTTCGGTTGCGTAATCCGCTGATCAATTCGCCGCCGTCGACGCTGGATCGGTGCGGGCTGCCGCGGCACCGGTCCAGCCGGCTTTTCGACGTGATTCGCGGGTGTATCCCACTGGTTTGGGATACGCATTTTTACCTAAGATGGAAGCGTTCGTGCGTGTGAGACGGTGTCGGCACGCGCATGGCAAGCCGGGGCATCACCTGGAACGACTGCGGCAGATGTTTCCATCATGGATGCGAGAGTGTGCGCGGCGGTCGCGAACCATGCGGCCGCATCGACGCCAGCTGGCGCGGCGGCAATCGCCGCGTGGAGGGCGTCCGGCCGACCGGGTCGAGTCGCCTCGTTGCGGCATGCGTTCGTCGCAATCGTTTGCGTTCTGAGCGCCGCGCCGGGCGTAATGGCCGGGGTTTTCGCCGATGCGGATGTGCCGATCGACGCGGTGCAGATCGCCGCCGCAGTGCCTCCCGCCGATCCGGCGATTTCGTCATCCGACTCCGCCGTGCGCCAGGTCGTGCTCGGCATCGTCAGTTTCACGCGCTGGCCCGCGACGCCCGTTCGTCTGCATCTGTGCGTGACGGGCAAGCCCGACTACGCGGGCGGACTCACCGCCCCGTTGCAGGCCGGCTCGACCGTGCTCGACGTGGAGCGCGTACGCTTCGACGATCCCGCGCTGGGCATCGCGTGCGACGTCGTCTATCTCGGCACCCTCGGCAGCGACGAGCGAACGCGCGTGAGGGCCGCGTTGGCCGGCCACCCCGTGCTGACGATTGCCGAACACGATGCGTCCTGCACCGCGGGCGCGATGTTCTGCCTCACGGTCGACCGCGAACGCGTCACCTTCGACATCAATCTCGATGCCGTCGCGCGCAGCGGCGTGCGCGTCCATCCGAATGTCCTCAACCTCGCGCGGCGGCCGCTGACGCCATGACACGTTCCGCGTCCTCCATTTCGTCTTCACGTGTGCCGCGCCCGACGCTGCAGAGCGTGTTGCGCCGCGCGCATTTGCGCCTGGCTTTCGTCGCGGTTGCGATGGCTGCCGTGTCGCTGATCGTCGTCGCCGTGATCGCGTTGCGCGCATACGCCGGCAACAACCTGAACCTGCTGGCGCGCTCGCTGGGTTATACCGTCGAGGCGGCGCTCGTGTTCGGCGATCGCGTCGCCGCGAGCGAGGCCATCGCAACCATCGCCAACGACGAGGACGTCGCGCAGGTGGTGGTCACCGACAGCAAGGGCCAGTTGTTCGCGACCTGGAAGCTGCCTGCCGAAGGACGAATTGCCCGGCTCGAGCGCGGCGTCGCCGATCTTGCGCTGCCCGGGCCCGCGACCGTCCCGGTGATGCATGACGGCATCGTCGTTGGTCAGGTCATCGTGCGTGGCCGCGGACATCAGTTCTTCGGGTTCCTGCTCGGCGGCATCGGCGGCATTCTCGGCTGCCTGGCCGTCAGCGTGCTCGGCGCGTATGTCAGCTCGAAGCGTCTGCTTCGCAACATCGTCGCGCCGCTGCGCGCGCTTGCCGGCGTCGCGCACGCCGTGCGGCGCGAGCGGGCGTTCGCGCGGCGCGTCGAGCCCGTGGCGATCGCCGAACTGAACCAGCTCGGCGATGACTTCAATGCGTTGCTCGATGAATTCGAAGACTGGCAGAACACGCTGCGTGACGAGAACGCGTCGCTCGAACACCGGGCGACTCACGATGCGCTCACGGGGCTGCCCAACCGCGCGCAGTTCGAGACGCGTCTGTCGCTTGCGCTTTGCGATGCCGTCGTGACGGGGCAGCGGGTCGCGATCCTGTATCTCGACTGCGACCGCTTCAAGGAGATCAACGATTGTCTCGGACACGACGCGGGCGATGCGGTGC
The DNA here is from genome assembly GCF_021483755.1 of Burkholderia sp. WTPI3. NCBI lineage: Bacteria > Pseudomonadati > Pseudomonadota > Betaproteobacteria > Burkholderiales > Burkholderiaceae > Burkholderia > Burkholderia sp. WTPI3. The sequence continues at coordinate 39,403 of NZ_JAGIXF010000006.1, forward strand.
TGGTTGGCGTTGCCGCGCGGCTGCGCACGCAGGTGCGCGAGACCGATCTGGTCGCGCGCCTGGGCGGCGATGAGTTCGCGGTGATGCTGACGGCCGTGCGCGAAGCGGACAGCGTAGGCCGGATCGCCGACGCGATTTTGTCCGGCATGGTGCCGTCGATCGAGCTGTCCGACGGACGCATGGTGGCCACCATGATGAGTGCCGGCGTTGCGCTGTATCCCGACCATGCGTCCGACGCCAGCGGCTTGCTGCGCGCGGCCGATGCCGCGATGTACCGGGCCAAGCGTACGCGACCGGGGTCGTGGCAGCAGGCGGAAGGCGTTGCCGGACCGGTTTGAGGTCTATTGGTTTCGCGCTACGGGCGAGGCCGTAGCGGCGGGATAAAAAGCGCACGCGACGCGGGCGCGTACATAGGGGTCGATGATGGAAAACTCGTTGCCAGTGTGCATAGGGCGGATGTGCGTCGGGAGCGCGGTGCTGCTGTGCCTGCTGCTGGGCGGGTGCAAGACGGCGCCGCTGCATCGGGGGCTCACGCAGACGCAGGTCACGGCGCTGAAGTCGGCCGGTTTTCAGGAGACGGAGCAGGGGTTCGAGTTCGGGGCGACCGGGCCGATTTTGTTCGACTTCGATCGATATAACCTCCGGCCCGATGTGAGGCGGATTGTCGAGCGGATTGGCAGGACGTTGAAGTCGGCGGGGATCAATGGGGTCCGGGTTTATGGTTACTCGGATGAGGAAGGGGAAGCTGCTTACGATCTCGAGTTGTCGAGACGGCGGGCGGAGGTCGTTGCCATCGAGCTGGTGGATGTCGGGCTGGACGGGAAGCGCATCGTGATCGTCGGGAGGGGGAAGAGCGATCCGGTAGGAGATAACCGCACACCGGCCGGGCGGGCGCAGAACCGGCGGGCGGCGATCGTGATCTCGCCGAGGTGACGGGGCGCGCCGCGCACGGGCGTGCCTCGGGGCAATCCGTTGTAACTGTTTGCCACCATTGCGGGGCACATTCGCGCGCGTCCGTTCGCGCGCAGCGGACCTTGATGTACGTGGCATCCGGGACGTATCGGCGTCGTGAAACAGTCATGCGCGGCTGCAAGCCGTTCGACACGTTCGAAACGAGGATTTCAATTGCCTGAATAAAATCGTTCCGTCAGTTTTGAACGCTGCGTGGCCATGCTGCCAGCGCAGCGACGACCGGAACGTGTATGGCCCTGAACCTGTCCGCATTTTTGTGGGCGAGGCGGTTGAGCAGCACGTTATCCACGCGCCGGCATAAATCGGTCTCCGAACAGGATAGCAAACTGGTTCATCGCCGATTTCCAGTCGAAGGCGGTCCGTACGGTCTTGGCCAGCACATTGCGCAGCGCCAGCCAGAGCAGCTTGATGGCCGCCTCGTCATTCGGGAAGTGACCACGCGTCTTGATGATCTTGCGCAGCTGCATGTTCAGACTTTCTATGGCGTTTGTCGTGTATACAACCCGTCGAATTTCCGGCGGGAACACGAAGAACGGTACGACGTGCTCCCATGCCCGCTGCCACGATTGCACGATGGTCGGGTACTTCGCGCCCCAAGGACCGTCGGCGAAGTCTTGTAGCGCCTGCCTTGCCGCCTCTTCGCTGGCGACCGCGTAGATCGGGCGTAGCGCGGCGGCCAGTGCCTTGCGATCCTTGTAGCTGGCGTACTCGAGACTGTTGCGGATCAGATGCACAATGCAGGTCTGCACGGTTGTCCGCGGGTAGGCTGCGCTGATGGCCTCGGTCAATCCTTTTAGACCATCAACCACGGCGATCAGGATGCCCTGGCAGCCGCGCGTCTTGAGTTCGTTGAACACCTTGAGCCAGAACTTGGCGCCCTCGGTCTGCTCGATCCAGAGGCCGAGTACGTCGTGCTGGCCGTCGGCCTGAATGCTCAAAGCCATATAGACGGCCTTATTGCTGACCACGCCGTCGTCGCGGATCTTGACCCGCAGCGCGTCGAAGAAGACGACCGGATACATCGCCTCAAGTTTCGAGGCGTTTCTCGAGCTTTCTTTTGACTGGAGCGGTGGCATCACGCAGACCAATCCTGGCGACAGCCGGCACGCTGTTTCTGCAGAAGAATGCGGTGCCCGACGAGGTCGGGCACGGATACTTCCTTGGCGCAAAGGGTACGCTCGACTATTTCCGCGCGCCGGGGTTGAGCGTGCTCTTCATGAGTACGCCGGACGCGTCAGTGCGCTGAAGTCGCCCGTCGGCAGGGTCAGCGGATCCGGTCGTCCGAAGGGAAGCAACAGGCGCTTTTGTCCCGAAACGCGTTCTTGCGCTGAGTGAAGCCGATTCATTCAAACTGTTTCGAATCGTTGCGTTCCGAGGCCGACCGACGTCTGTTTCAGCTCACTTTTTCCGTTCGCATCGTCGCATGCAATAGCCCGGTGGGTGCTGACGAAATTACGTGCCTATGCCTAATGGCTAACGCTCGCGCAAGCGGAAAATATATGGTGTTAGCGATGGTCTAATAGAAGTATTCAATGCTGATCGCGCGCGAACGAGCGCTAAGCAGCCTGTAGATCCGGTCCAAGCACTATTTCATCGATGAAGTGGAAAGGGAGGAATCCGAAATATAAAAAACACTGCAGTAAACGAGCGCGGGCCGCAAGTGCTACCAACACTCACGACCCGCTGGCCACAGCCAACTTACAAGGAGTTGCCCATGGCTAAGGCGAATGATAAAGCACGTCCCCCGATTGCGGAACGCTACGTGACGGTCCAGGAAATCTGGGGTGTTCCGAAAAGATTTGGTCCGAGGCCGAAGACGTTCTTTCCGTATATGAAGATTGGCGGAATGTGGCTCATCAATGACGTGGGTTTTGAGCCAGGCCAAAAGGTGCGGATAGCGGTCGATCCGGGATGGCTGGTCATCACGACGATGTGAGATGCGACAGCGGCGCTGTACATCGGCCCGATTCGTCTCGATGCGAATCGGCCGATCGGCTAGTGTGGCGCGAACCCCTACATTCAGACCGTGATCGCCGATGAGCCGGCGATACAAAAGGCCGCGCAGACAGCACCGCGCGGCCTGATCGAACTTCAACTCGCGCAAATGCGCGCCTCGGTGCAGCAAGCATGCAACCGCGGAGCGCAAGGCAGCACATCAAGCCGGGTAGGGCAGCAGCCTCCGGCCACGAAAAAACATCACCAGGCGATATTGCAAGACGACCGCGCCGTCCCAGCACCACCCGTCGCCGTGCAACGCGAACCCGCGCCGCCGTCATAAAACGTCCGCGTTTCTGGTTGCGGCACTGACGGATCGTACGGATTCGGCACAGCGTGCGGACCGCGCGCAGCATCGAAGGGCCACGCAGGCGCATACGCATTCCCGCCGCCACGCGCATGTGACCCATTGGCCCGCAGATATTCATTCCAGTTCAGCTCGCGCTGTTCGTGTCTCGGCAGCACGCGACCGAAGCTATCGTTCCCGCCCGCACCGAGCTCGACGCGATTCGAAGGCCAAACAGAATCGCGAGATCCATGTTCCGCCGAAGGCTGCGGTTTAAGCGAATCGCCCGAAACCCTCAACGGCCGCGTATCCGGCGTATCGAACGGACTGCGTTCAACCGGCGCCGCGTACTTCACGCGCTGCGTCGTTGGCACTGAACGCTCAACGTCCCGAGCCATAGCCCGACGTTCCGAACGAAACACATTGGCCCCGTCTGAACGATCGACCAGCGAATCGTGACCGGAAGCATCGACGGTAGAAACAGAAAGCGCGCAAGCAAGCGCGGCGGCAGAAGAAAAGCGAAGAGGAGGATTCATCGGGGCTCCGAACCACGTGATAAGCAATGAGAAAAAACGGCAGATCACTGGCTGGCGGCTCGGCGACGGAGGGGCGTCGACGCGGCCCTGAAGCGACTGCGAGGCGCGGAGGGTGCGACCCGCAGGAAGGCTGGCTGGATTGCAGAAGCGAGCCCGGATTATTTCATAAAAATCACAAAAAGCTTTCTGTGTGACGCCGCGCGTTAGCAATCAGAATGATTGACGCCCGTGGACTACCGCCCCGAGTCGGTGCACGCCCCAACAATCATCAGTCGAATAATTTTCAACGATCGGACCCCAAACAATCAAAAAGCAGCCTCCCACGAACCACCGAATCCCCAAAACCCAATCCCGGCAAGCCTGAACCTCACCAACCCACCCGAATCGCAACCCAATTGCACCCGTCCGCAAACGATGGTGCCACGATCAGGTTGCTACCGAGTAGCCACCCGGGAATCGGCAAGTTTCTCCGTGTTTTCCCCAAGAAGGGCGGCATTTTTGACAGACGATTAAAAAACGCCCATATAATTTCGGCTGCCTTGCCAACGGCTGTCGGACCATCCCTCCGATCAAGCGGTTGGCAAGCGGGGCAGGCGAAACGCTTGCGCAATGCAAGACGCATCACGATGTCTTTCCGAACCAGACGTCCCCTTCGGGGACTGCAAGAGCCGGGCCCCGCTACGCAACATTCCGCCGGAGTTCCGTCTTCTATGTGTCTCGGGCGTGTCCCATGTCCTCGCCCCGGGTGCTGTTCGATTGCGCAAGTCATGCCGCCTTTGCCCGTATGACTAACAACATCGAGGAGCTCCTGATGACGCTGTCCCGTCTTACGTCCATTTCCGTCGCCGCCGTGCTGTTCGCCGCGGGCGCCGCCGCCGCGCAAGCGGACACCGTGAAGATCGCCATCGCTGGCCCGATGAGCGGCTCGGTCGCCCAGTATGGCGACATGGTGAAGGCCGGCGCGCTGACCGCGATCGAGCAGATCAACGCCGCAGGCGGCGCGGGCGGCAACAAGTTCGAAGTGGTAATGATGGACGACGCATGCGAGCCGAAGCAGGCCGTCGCCGTCGCCAACAAGATCGTCAGCCAGAAGATCAAGTACGTGATTGGCCACGTGTGCTCGGGTTCGACGATTCCCGCGTCCGACATCTACGAAAACGAAGGCATCGTGATGGTCACGCCGTCGGCCACCGCGCCGCAGCTGACCGAAGGCAAGAAGCGCCACTTCATCTTCCGCACGATCGGCCGTGACGACCAGCAAGGCCCGGCTGCCGCGCAATACATCATCAACCACGTGAAGCCGAAGAAGGTTGCGGTCCTGCACGACAAGCAGTCGTACGGCCAGGGCATCGCGACGTCGGTGAAGAAGGACCTCGAAGCCGCGAAGATCCCGGTCGTGCTGTTCGAAGGCATCAACGCCGGCGATTCGGACTACTCGGCGATCATCACGAAGCTGAAGTCGCAAGGTGTCGATTTCGTCTACTTCGGCGGCTACCACCCGGAAATGGGCCTTCTGATGCGCCAGGCGCGCGAGCAGGGCGTGAAGGCCACGTTCATGGGGCCTGAAGGCGTGGGCAACAAGGACGTGACGGCCATCGCCGGCCCGGCTTCGGAAGGCATGCTGGTCACGCTGCCGGCCGACTTCTCGGCCGATCCGGCCAACGCGGCGCTGGTGAAGGCGTTCGCGGACAAGAAGCGCGATCCGAACGGCCCGTTCCAGATGCCGGCGTACGCAGCGGTGAAGATCATCGCCGACTCGATCGCGGGAGCGAAGACGACGGACCCGACGAAGGTCGCCGCGTACATGCACAAGACGACGTTCGACACGCCGATCGGCAAGGTCGCGTATGACGCACAGGGCGACCTGAAGGCGTTCAAGTTCGTCGTCTACACGTGGCACAAGGACGCGACGAAGACCGCCGCCAAGTAATACGGAGTACCCGCCCCCGCGCACCCGCTCTGCCCGTCACCCGGGCAGGGCGCGTGCGCATTTGGCCGTTGCGCGGCCAAGGGGCGGCCCGAGACGACACCGTGCGTTGCGCGCGGCCGACCGCCGTGATCCGGCGACGGCATGCGACACAGCGCCAACGGGAGCTTCCCGCACATGACTGACTTCTTTCCGCAATTCGCCCAGCAGCTGGTCAACGGCCTGACGCTGGGTGCGATCTATGCGTTGATCGCCATCGGCTATTCGATGGTCTACGGCATCATCGGCATGATCAACTTCGCCCATGGCGAGATCTACATGATCGGCGCGTACGTGGGCCTCGTAACCCTCACGGCCATCGGCATCTCCGCCGGTTATCCGCTGCCGCTCGTGCTCGGCGCCGCACTGATCGTGTCGGTGATCGTCACGGGGCTGTACGGCTTCGCGGTCGAGCGCGTCGCGTATCGCCCGCTGCGCGGCGGCCCGCGCCTCGTGCCGCTGATCTCCGCGATCGGCATGTCGATCTTCCTGCAGAACTACGTGCAGATCGGCCAGGGTGCGCGCGACGTGTCCGTGCCGATCCTGATCTCCGGCGCGTTCGACATCCATCTCGGCGGCGACTTCGACGTGACGATCCCGTATGCGCGTCTCCTGATCGTCTGCGTGACGCTCGTGCTGATGATCGCGCTCACGCTGTTCATCTCGCATTCGCGGATGGGCCGGGCGTGCCGCGCGTGCGCGGAGGACATGAAGATGGCGAACCTGCTCGGCATCGACACGAACCGCGTGATCTCGTTCACGTTCGTGCTCGGCGCGATGCTGGCGGCCGTCGGCGGCGTGCTGATCGGGCTGACGATCGGCAAGCTGAACCCGTATATCGGCTTCGTCGCAGGCATCAAGGCGTTCACCGCCGCGGTGCTAGGCGGGATCGGCAGCATCCCGGGCGCGATGCTCGGCGGCGTGCTGCTGGGCCTTGCCGAAACCTTCGCCGCAGGCTACATGCCGGCCGAGTACAAGGACGTCGTCGCGTTCGGCCTGCTCGTGCTGATCCTGCTCTTCCGCCCGACCGGCCTGCTCGGCAAGTCGGACATCGAAAAGGTTTGACGGAGACGCAGATGAGTACAGTCATTTCCGTTCGCCGCCCGGCCGCCGACGCTTCGTTCGGCCAGGCGCTGAAGAATGCCGTGGCCGCCGCGATCCTGACGGCGATCCTCACGATCCCCGTGCTCGGGCTGCAACTGAAGCTCGACGGCTACCAGGTCGTGCTGACGCCGCACTGGCGACCGGTGTGGATCGCGGTCGCGGGCGTGTTCCTGTTCCAGTTGTTCAAGCCGTGGCTCATGCGCGCCAAAGCGGCCGTGAAGCTGCCGGCAGCGCCCGCGATGGGCGCGCGGCAGCAGCGCGCGATCATCTGGGTGCTCCTCGCGGTCGGGCTGGTGTGGCCGTTCTTCGGCTCGCGCGGTGCAGTGGACGTCGCGACGCTCGCGCTGATCTACGTGATCCTCGGTCTGGGGCTGAACATCGTGGTCGGTTTCGCGGGGCTGCTGGATCTCGGCTATGTCGGGTTCTACGCGGTCGGCGGCTATACGTACGCGATGCTGAACCAGTATTTCGGGCTGTCGTTCTGGGAGTGCCTGCCGCTCGCGGCGATCGCGGCGGCGACGTTCGGCTTCCTGCTCGGCTTCCCGGTGCTGCGCTTGCGCGGCGACTATCTGGCGATCGTCACGCTCGGCTTCGGCGAAATCATCCGCTTGCTCGCAAACAACCTGACCGACCTGACGGGCGGTCCGGACGGCATCTCGAGCATTCCGAAGCCGACGGTGTTCGGCTTCGAGATGGCGCGCACGGCGAGCGTCGAAGGCGCGAAGACCTTCCATGAACTGATCGGGCTGGAGTACAGCGGCGAGCACATGGTGATCTTCCTGTACCTGATCGCGCTGCTGCTGGTCGGCTTCACGCTGTTCGTGACGAGCCGCCTGATCCGCATGCCGATGGGGCGCGCGTGGGAAGCGCTGCGCGACGACGAGATCGCGTGCCGTTCGCTCGGCCTGAACCCGACGCGCATCAAGCTGTCGGCGTTCACGCTCGGCGCGGCGTTCGCGGGCATCGGCGGCGCGTTCTTCGCGGCGCGTCAGGGCCTCGTGAATCCTGAATCGTTCACCTTCATCGAATCGGCGCTGATTCTCGCGATCGTCGTGCTCGGCGGGATGGGCTCGCAGCTCGGCGTGATTCTCGCGGCGATCCTGCTGACCGTGTTGCCGGAAGTCGCGCGCGGGTTCGCCGAGTACCGGATGCTGATCTTCGGTCTGGTGATGGTGCTGATGATGATGTGGCGTCCGCAGGGCCTGCTGCCCGCGAGCCGTCCCCACGTGGAGTTGCCGCAATGAGCGCGAATGCAGAACTGTTGAAGGTCGCCGGGCTGCAGATGCGCTTCGGCGGGTTGCTCGCGGTGGACGGCATCGATTTCGATGTGCGCCGCAACGAGGTGTTTGCGATCATCGGGCCGAACGGCGCGGGCAAGACCACGGTGTTCAACTGCGTCGGCGGCTTCTACAAGCCGACCGGCGGCGACGTCGTGCTCGACGGCCACGCGATTGGCGGGCTGCCGAGCCACAAGATCGCGTTGAAGGGCCTGGTGCGCACGTTCCAGAACATCCGCCTGTTCAAGTCGCTCACCGTCGTCGAGAACCTGCTCGTCGCGCAACATCGCAAGGTGAAGTCGGGGCTGCTGCATGGCCTGTTCGCGACGCCCGCATATCGTCACGCGGAGAAGGAGGCGCTCGAACGCGCGGCGGTATGGCTCGACCGGATGGGGCTGAAGGCGGTCGCCAACCGGCCGGCCGGCACGCTGTCGTACGGGCACCAGCGGCGCCTGGAGATCGCGCGCTGCATGATCACCGAGCCGCGCCTCTTGATGCTCGACGAGCCGGCGGCCGGCCTCAACCCGCAGGAAAAGATCGAACTGCAGCACCTGATCGACAAGCTGCGCCGTGAATTCGGCGTATCGGTGCTGCTGATCGAACACGACATGAGCCTCGTGATGGGCGTGTCGGACCGCATCCTCGTGATGGAGCACGGCCGGCCGATCGTGATCGGCACGCCGGAAGCGGTCCGCAACGACCCGCGCGTGATCAAGGCGTATCTGGGGGAAGAGTGATGCTGAAGCTGGAACAGGTCCATACGCACTACGGCGCGGTGGAGGCGCTCGCGGGCGTGTCGATCGAGGTGAACAAGGGCGAGATCGTCACGCTGATCGGCAGCAACGGCGCCGGCAAGACGACGCTGATGATGACCGTGTGCGGCACGCCGCGCGCCTCGTCGGGCCGCGTGCTGTTCGAGGGCAACGACATCACCGGGATGTCGACGCACCAGATCATGCGGCAGGGGATGGCAATCTCGCCGGAAGGGCGGCGCGTGTTCCCGAGCCTGACGGTGCTCGAGAACCTGAAGATGGGCGGCTTCTTCGCGAGCCGTCACGAGATCGACGACGGCATCGAGCATGTGTTCAAGCTGTTTCCGCGGCTGAAGGAGCGCGCGACGCAGCGGGCCGGCACGATGTCGGGCGGCGAGCAGCAGATGCTGGCGATCGGCCGTGCGCTGATGAGCAAGCCGCGCTTGCTGCTGCTCGACGAGCCGACGCTCGGCCTCGCGCCGCTCGTGATCGCGCAGATCTTCGACATCATCCGTGCGATTCGCGACGAGGGCGTCACGGTGTTCCTGGTCGAGCAGAACGCGAACAAGGCGCTGGGTGTGGCCGATCGCGGTTACGTGCTCGAAACGGGGCGCGTGGTACTGGCCGACACGGGCGCGAACCTGCTCGCGAACGACCGGATCAAGCAGGCCTATCTCGGCGGTTGAGGCGGGAAGCCGCCGGCCTGCAACGGGCCGGCGGCCGACAGGAGTGATGTAGCCGATTTGGCTCCGATCGCGGCAAATTGGGCCGAACCCGGTGAAGCACTGCCCGACTTGCCATAAAGTAGGTAGCCATTCCCGTCAAATCGCATTCGCATTCGAGAGGAATCCCATGAAAGTCAAACGCATCGTCGCGAACGTCGACACGCAGTCCGTCGACGACGCCAGGCGTTTTTACCAACGGATCTTCGGCCTCGACCTGCTGATGGACCACGGCTGGATCGCGACTTACGGCAATGCCGAGCAGATGGACGTGCAGATCAGCTTCGCATCGGAGGGCGGATCGGGTACGCCGACCCCCGACCTTTCGATCGAGGTCGACGACGTTGATGAAGCGCTGGAACGTGTGCGTGCAGCCGGCATTCCCGTCGAATACGGCCCGGCCGACGAACCGTGGGGCGTGCGGCGTTTCTACGTCCGCGATCCGTTCGGCAAGCTCGTCAACGTGCTCGCTCACAGCTGACTCGAAGCGGCGGCGTCGCCCGAGCCTCACGCGTGCAGCGCCAATCCTTTCACCGCCTTGTCCACGGCCTTCTTCGGTCCGTGCAACGCCAGGCCGACCAGGTCGGGATTCGCCGCATCTTCGGCGCGAAACGCTTCGCGGTTGGCTGCATCGTGCCCGGTCGAAAACATCGCGCGCACGTAGGGCACGATCGTGAGTTCGCGCGACAGCGCCTGGCGGTGCGCGGCCTGCAACCCGTTCAAGTCGGCCGAGAACACCAGCATCGGCTGGCCGAGCATCCGGCTGTAGCGGCGGCCTGCCGCATCCTCGTAAGGCTCGCCGAGCGCTTCGGGCGCACCGGCCGCGACGCCCGTCGCGAGAAACGCGACCACATTGAGTTTCTGCCACGCCGCGAGATCGTCGCGCACGATCAATGCCACTTTCGTATCGAACATGAGTGCTCCTCGTTGAAGCGCTCATGATCGAATACCGTGCGAGATCAGTCTGGAACGTTTGTGCAGAGCTGCCGGTACGCGGCCGGCGTGATCCGGTAAGCGCGGCGGAACCAGCGGCCCAGATGGCTCTGGTCGGCGAAACCGACATCCGCGGCTGCCTGGGCGGGGGTACGGCCGGCCGCGAGCAACCGGCGCGCGGCGCGCAGCCGCAGGCGCACCAGGTAGGCGTGCGGCGATGTGCCGAATGCACGCTGGAACATGCGCGTCAGCCGGAACCGGTCGATGCCGGCGACGCCGGCGAGTTCGTCGAGGCCGATGTTGCCGTCCATGTGCTCATGCAGCAGATCGCGCACGCGCGCGATCGCGGGCGGCACGACGCCGCTTTCCGGCGCGAGCGGGCCGCGCAGTTCGCCGCCGAGCCGCATCAGCAGGCGATCCAGTGTCTGGTCGCGTGCGAGCCGGCCTTCGTTGTCGTGGATTGCAAAAAAGGCGTTCCGGATCGCCTCGACGAGGCTGCTGTCGTCGACGAGCGTATGGCCGAAGGTGGCTTCGACAGCGCCGAGCCCCGGCAGGTCCAGACGGTGCGCGGCGCGCGCGACCCAGGCTTGCGGCAGGTACAGCATGCCGTAGGTGAAGCCGCCGGCTTCGGGCGCGTGGCCGTCGTGCATCGCGCCGGGCTCGATCAGGATCGCGCGGCCCGGCACGCTCGTATGCAGCGACCGGTGGCACTGGAAGCGTTGCACGCCTTGTTCGGTGAAGCCGACGAGCATGTCGTCGTGATCGTGCGCATCGTACGCGTGGCCGTTGAAATGCGCGTGCAGGCTTTCGATACCCGTTTCCGCGTCGCGCCGCGCGACGAGCCAGTGGTCGGTCGTGCCGGTTCCGTTCACAGCGGTTGTCATCGCTTGCCTCGTTCGCCGTCGTTGCCTGCCCGGTAGTGTACGCAGATCGCGCTAAACCGGTATGGCAGCGACGGGACCGCGCGGCTAGCGTGTGCGCGCGATCGCCTGTTCCAGCAGCGACAGGCCGAGGTCGATCTCGGCCTCGCTGACGGTCAGCGGCGGCGCGATGCGGAACACGCCGCCCATGCCGGGCAACTGCACGATGTTCATGCTGAGCCCGAGGTTCATGCATTCGCGCGTGATCTTCGCGCCGAGGCCGTCCGCCGGTTCCTTCGTCCGGCGATCCTTGACGATCTCGACGCCGAGCAGCAAGCCGCGCCCGCGCACGTCGCCGATGCAGTCGAAGCGCTCCATCAGGTCGAGCAGGCCGCGCCGCAGCCGTTCGCCCATCACGTTCGCGCGCCGGACGAGGCCGTCGCGCTGCACCACGTCGAGCACGCGCAGGCCGACCGCGGCGGGCAGCGGATCCGATACGTGCGTCGTATAGAACAGGTAGCCGAGCTCGTGCGCGCGTTCCTCGATCTGCGCGGACGTGACGACGGCCGCGAGCGGCAGCCCGGCGCCGAGCGTCTTCGACAGCGTGAGGATGTCGGGCGTCACGCCGTCGCGCTGGCACGCGAACATCGTGCCGGTCCGGCCGACGCCCGTCTGCGCTTCGTCGAGGATCAGCAGCATCCCGCGCGCTTCGCACTTGCGCTTGAGCGCCGCCATGTAGCCTTCCGGCAATTCGATGATGCCGCCCGAGCTGAGGATCGGCTCCGCGATGAACGCGGCGAGGTTGCCGCTCGACTGGCGGTCGATCAGGTCGAACGCATAGTCGAGCTCGGCGAGAGGGTCGTACGTGCCGTTGTGCTCGAAGCGCGGCCGGTACGTGAACGGCGCCGGAATCGCGAACGAGCCGACGGCGGCCGGGCCGACGCCTTTGCGCCCGGCGCTGTACGTGGCGGACGCCGCGGCGCCCGTCATCCCGTGCCACGACTGCGCGAAGCCGACGATCTCGTACTTGCCGGTGACGAGCTTCGCCATCCGGATCGCCGCTTCGTTCGATTCCGCGCCGGTGCTCAGCAGCAGCGCGCGGTCGAGCCCCGGCGGCGTGATGTCGGCCAGGCGCGTCGCGAGATCGACGACCGGACGCGACAGCATTCCGCTGAACAGGTGGTCGAGCTTGCCGGCGTATTCGCCGATCACGGAGACGATCTCCGGGTGGCTGTGCCCGAGCACCGCGCTCATCTGGCCCGACGTGAAGTCGAGGATCGCGCGGCCGTCCGCGTCGTAGATGAAGCTGCCTTGCGCACGCTCGATGATCATCGGCTCGAATGTGCCGCCGTAGCGGATCAGGTGCTGTCTGGCGTTGCGCCAGAAGGTTGCGTCGTCGTTCAGGGACATCGGGCTTCTCCGGCAAGGGCAAGGGCAGGGGTCGCTTGCAGTCTAGGCGCCGGTCTGGTTTGATGGAAACGAATAGTTCTTATGCAAGGTAGAAAAGGAGCTAATACCTTGGGGCGCTCGCTCGAAATCGACCTGCTGCGCTCGTTCGTCGTGATCGCCGAGGTGCGCTCGCTCAGCCGCGCGGCGGCGCGGGTCGGCCGCACGCAGTCCGCGCTGAGCCAGCAGATGCGGCGGCTCGAGGAGGTCGTCGATCAGCCGCTGTTCCAGCGCACCGGCCGCGGCGTACTGCTGACGCATCCCGGCGAGCGGCTGCTCGCGCATGCGCAGCGTATCCTGCGGCAGCACGACGAGGCGATGGCCGACCTGTGCGGCACGGGGCTGTCGGGCAGCATCCGTTTCGGCTGCCCGGACGATTACGCGGCTGTGTTCCTGCCGACGCTGTTGCGGCAGTTCTCGAACCAGCATCCGCAGGCGATCGTCGAAGTCGTGTGCGGGCCGACGCCGCGCTTGCTCGAGCAACTGGACAAGCGGGCGGTCGATCTGGCGATGATCTCGTTGCCGGACGACGATTCGGACGATGACTTCATTCGTCGCGAGCAACTGGTCTGGATCGGTTATCCGGGCCTGGATGCCGCGCAGTTCGACCCGTTGCCGCTCGCGCTGTCCGATCCCGATACGCTCGATCACATCGCGGCTTGCGAGGCGCTGGATCGAGCGGGGCGCGATTACCGCGTCGCGTATGCGAGCAGCAGCCTTGCGGGGCTGACCGCGCTGGTGCGTTCCGGGCAGGCGTTCGCGGTGATGACGCAGACGGCCGTGCCCGCGGATCTGGCGATTCTCGCCGGCGACCGCGGGTTGCCGCCGTTGCCGGCGGTGGGGATCACGCTTAAGTTCGACCGGAAGCGGCCGTCGCATCTGACGGTCGCGTTTGCCGAGCACATTCGGGCGGTGTTGCCGGTGCTGTGATGCGAAGTCTTCGCTCCGGACAATGACGCGGCGGCCGTCAGTCGTTCGGCATCACCGCGAAGGTTGTCCGCGACGGGATCGCGCGAAAACCGCGTGTCGATCCGCGGGGACGCGCGGCCGGAGCCGGCCGGCGCTCTAGAATTGACCCCTGATCGACCGGGATGCCGCGGCCCGGTCGATGCTTCGATACCGCCGCCGGCCTGTCGGACGAACCGCTCTCTTCAACGGATTCCAGCATGCGCATCCCACCGCTCAAGGCAATCATCGCATTCGAAAGCGTGGCCCGAACCAAAAGCGTCAACCGCGCGGCGGAAGAGCTCGGCCTGACCGCGTCCGCCGTGAGCCACCAGCTCAGCAACCTCGAATCGCAGATCGGTCAGCCGTTGTTCCAGCGCTCGGGGCGCGGCCTCGTCCTCACGCCCACCGGGGAACGCTACCTGGCGGACGTCACCGGCTCGCTGGCCGATCTGAGCCGCGCCACCGAGCGCGCGTCGAGTCGCACGGAGGTCGATATCCTGCGCGTGCATTCGAGCCCGAGCTTCGGGCTGATGTGGCTGCTGCCGCGGCTGTCGTCGTTTCAGGAGGCGAACGGCGATATCCAGCTGAACCTGGCGTGCTCGTACGAAAACGTGTCGTTCTCGAACGGCTTCTACGATATCGATGTGCGTCACGGTTACGGCAACTGGGACAATCTCGAGGTCAAAACGGTGCGCGGCGAGTTCATCGCGCCGCTCGCTTCGCCGCGATACCTGGAACGGCATCCGGTGAACGCGCCGGAGGACCTGCTCGCGCACCGGCTGATCTATTCCGAAACGCCGCTGGTGCAATGGAAGCAGTGGTTCGGCAGGACCGGCGTGTCGCTCGCCACGCAGAAAACCTTCGATTTTTCATTCGACCGCTCGTACATGTCGCTCGAAACCGCCGCGCTGGGTCTCGGCATTGCGCTCGAAAGCCTGATGCTTGCGTCGGTGAAGATCCGGGAAGGGCTGCTGGTGCCGGTGTTCGACGCGACCCACGCGGTCGAAGTCGGCGCGCATCATCTCGTGTATCCGCGGCAGAACGCGGAGCTGCCGCGCGTGAAGCGCTTCCTCTCGTGGATCGAGCGCGAGGTCGCGGCGCACGGGCGGGCGAGCTGAGCGTCGCGCGTCCGCTCTGCAGGCGATATTGCGCTGCAGCACGCCGCGACGGGGCGCGCGGCGACATCTGAAATTTTCTCAGCTATGGCTGAGCGTTTCCGCGTTGATGCGGGTGTCGGGCAAGCCGACACTCTGCACACACATCAACACAGGAGACAAACGATGTTGCTCGACCACAAGACCATCATCGTGACCGGCGCCGCGTCGCCGCGCGGTATCGGCAAGGCCACGGCCCGCGCACTGGCCGCGCAGGGCGCGCGCGTGGCGATCCTCGACCTTCGCCGCGAAGACGCGCAGGCCGCCGCGGCGGACCTCGGCCCGGGCCACCTTGGCCTGGCATGCGACGTGACCGACCGCGACGCGTGCGAGGCGGCTGCCCGCGCGACGCTCGAGTGCTTCGGCCGCATCGACGGCCTCGTGAACAACGCCGGCATCACGCAGCCGGTGCGGACGATGGAGATTTCCGGGCGCGACTTCGACGCGATTGTCGACGTGAACCTGCGCGGCACGCTGTACATGTCGCAGGCGGTGCTGCCGGCGATGCAGGAGCAGCGCGGCGGCAGCATTGTCTGCATGTCGTCGGTGTCCGCGCAGCGCGGCGGCGGCATCTTCGGCGGGCCGCACTACAGCGCCGCGAAGGCCGGCGTGCTGGGTCTCGCGAAGGCGATGGCGCGCGAATTCGGCGCCGACCATATCCGCGTCAATTCGATCACGCCGGGCCTGATCCAGACCGACATCACGGGCGACAAGCTGACGCCCGCGATGCGCGAGGACATCGTCAAGGGCATTCCGCTCGGCCGGCTCGGCGATGCCGCCGATGTCGCCAACGCGTGCCTGTTCCTGCTGAGCGACCTGTCGAGCTACCTGACGGGCGTCACGCTCGACGTCAACGGCGGCATGCTGATCCACTGAGAACGGCGCCGCGACACGCGCGGCGCCGCCCATCACGCACCCGGGACAACCCGGGGCCATGGCAGGAGACAAAGATGAGAGCAAAGTACCCCGCACCGCCCGTTCAGGGCGAGATGCTGCAACGGGACGATGCGTCGACGTTCGAGGCGGCCACGTATGCGAAGGTGGCGCGCCGGCTGATCCCGTTCCTGATGTTGTGCTACCTGGGCGCGTATCTCGACCGGGTCAACGTCGGGTTCGCGAAACTGCAGATGCTCAACGACCTGCGCTTCAGCGAGACGGTGTATGGCGTGGGCGCAGGCATTTTCTTTCTCGGCTACTTTCTGTTCGAAGTGCCAAGCAATCTGATCCTGCATCGCGTCGGTGCGCGCCGCTGGCTCGCGCGCATCATGCTGACCTGGGCCGTGATTTCCGCGAGCTTCGTGTTCGTGAAGTCGCCCACCGCGTTCTACGTGCTGCGGTTTCTGCTCGGCGTCGCCGAAGCGGGCTTTGCGCCGGGCGTGATCCTGTATCTCACGTACTGGTTCCCGTCGGCGCGTCGCGCGAAGGCGCTGTCGCTGTTCTTCATGGCGATTCCGCTCGCGGGGATCGTCGGCGGCCCGCTATCCGGCGCGATCATGCATTCGCTGCACGGCGCGATGTCGATGGCCGGCTGGAAGTGGCTGTTCCTGCTCGAAGCGCTGCCGTCGTGCGTGCTGGGTTTTGCGATCCTGCTGTATCTCGACGATGGCATCGACCGCGCGAAATGGCTGACCGATGCCGAAAAGGCCTTGCTGGCACGCAACGTGTCGGCCGATGCCGCGCACACGACCGCCCACCTGTCGATCCGCGCGTTCGTCGCCGATCGCCGGCTGTGGCTGATGGCCGCGATCTACTTCTGCGTCGTGCTCGGGCAGTACGGCCTCACGTTCTGGCTGCCCACGATCATTCGCAAGGCCGGCGTCGCCGATCCGCTGTGGGTCGGACTGTTCACCGCGATTCCGTATGCGTGCGCGATCGTTGCATTGCCGCTGATCGGCATGAGCGCGGATCGTCGTCGCGAGCGCCGCTTCCATCTCGCGGTGCCGATGCTGATCGCGGCGGCGGGCTTCGCGACGTTGCCGATACTGGGCAGCGTCGGCGCGTCGATCGTGTGCCTGAGCATTGCGTCCGCCGGCATTCTCGCGGCGTCGTCGCAGTTCTGGTCGCTGCCGACGGCGCTGCTGGGCGGCATGTCGGCGGCGGCGGGCATCGCCGCGGTCAACTGCGTCGCCAACCTCGCGGGCTTCTTTTCGCCGGCGATCGTCGGCTGGTTGAACGACCTGACCGGCAAGTCCACCGCCGGGCTGATCTTCATCTCCGTCGCGATCACGGTCGGCGCGCTGCTCGTGTTCCGGGTGCCCCGATCCGTCAACCGCTGATTCGACCTGCATTCCTTCCGATCCAATACTGGAGCTATCGATGGATACCGAAACCATCCATGAAGCGGTCACGCTCGCCGAGCGCG
This sequence comes from Burkholderia sp. WTPI3, assembly GCF_021483755.1. Taxonomy (NCBI): domain Bacteria; kingdom Pseudomonadati; phylum Pseudomonadota; class Betaproteobacteria; order Burkholderiales; family Burkholderiaceae; genus Burkholderia; species Burkholderia sp. WTPI3. Next base: position 56,716 of record NZ_JAGIXF010000006.1, read on the forward strand.
CGTACCGCATCCGCAGAAACGCCGTGCTGATGGGCGAAGTCCAGGGCCAGGGTTATGTCGGCCAGGCGCTCGACATCGCCGACGTGCTGGCCGTCGCGTACTTCGGCGCGATGCGCTATCGCCCCGACGATCCCGAGTGGGAAGGGCGCGACCGCTTCCTGCTGTCGAACGGTCACTATGCGATCGCGCTGTACGCGGCGCTGTTCGAAGCCGGCATTCTGCCGGCAGAGGAACTCGAAACCTACGGCAGCGACGACAGCCGTTTGCCGATGTCCGGGATGGCGAGCTACACGCCCGGGATGGAGATGTCCGGCGGTTCGCTCGGGCAGGGCTTGACGATTGCGGTCGGCCGTTGCCTCGGGCTCAGGCGCAACGGCTCGGACGCATTCGTCTATACGCTGTTCTCGGACGGCGAACTCGACGAAGGCGCGATCTGGGAAGGATTGATGTCGGCCGCGCACTGGAAGCTCGACAATCTGATCGCGATCGTCGACGTGAACAACCAGCAGGCCGACGGCCCGTCGACGCAAATCATGGCGTTCGAGCCGCTGGCCGACAAGCTCGAAGCTTTCGGCTGGTACACGCAACGCGTGGACGGCAACGACATCGACGCGGTGAAGCGCGCATTCGACAATGCGCGCCGGTACGACAAGCCGCAGCCGCGCATCATCGTTTGCGACACGAAGATGGGACGCGGCGTGCCATTCCTCGAAGCACGCGAGAAGAGCCATTTCATTCGCGTCGATGCGCACGAGTGGAAACTCGCGCTCGACGCGCTCGAAGCAGGGAGACACGCATGAGCACCGCCGACAACAAACCGCGCCTGAAGACTTCCGCGATGATCGCATCCATCGCGGCCGAAGGGCAGGCGACCCGTGCCGCGCCGTTCGGCCATGCGCTGGCGAGCCTCGCGCGTACGAACGGCAACGTGATCGGCATGACGGCCGATCTCGGCAAGTACACCGACCTGCACATCTTCGCGAAGGAATTTCCCGAGCGCTACTATCAGATGGGCATGGCCGAGCAGTTGCTGATGGGGGCCGCCGCCGGGTTCGCGCACGAAGGGGCGCAGCCGTTCGTCACGACCTATGCGGTGTTCGCGACGCGCCGCGCGTACGACTTCATCCATCAGGCGATCGCCGAGGACAATCTCGACGTGAAGCTCGTGTGTGCATTGCCTGGCCTCACGACCGGTTACGGGCCGAGCCACCAGGCGGCCGAGGATCTGGCGCTGATGCGCGCGATGCCGAACATGACCGTGATCGATCCGTGCGACGCGCTGGACATCGAGCAGATGGTGCCGGCGATGGCCGCGCACAAGGGGCCGGTGTATGCACGTCTGCTCCGTGGCAACGTGCCGGTCGTGCTCGACGAATACGACTACCGGTTCGAACTCGGCAAGGCCAAGCTGCTGCGCGACGGCAACGACGTGCTGCTGATCTCGTCCGGGATCATGACGATGCGTTCGCTCGAGGTCGCGAAGGCGCTTGAAGCCGACCGCATCGATGCCGCCGTGCTGCACGTTCCGACGATCAAGCCGCTCGATACGGCGACCATCGTTCGGGAGGCGCGGCGCAAGGGACGCATGGTGATCGTCGCGGAGAACCATACGGTGATCGGCGGACTCGGCGAAGCGGTGGCGACTGCGTTGCTGGCGGACGGCGTTGCCGCGCCGTTCCGCCAGATCGCGCTGCCGGATGCCTACCTCGCCGCGGGCGCGTTGCCGACGCTGCACGATCGCTACGGGATCTCGGCCAGCGCGATGCGGGAGAATATCAGGTCGTGGGTGGGGTGAAGGATCGAATCCGGGGCGGCGACACGGGTGCGTGCCTGCGGCTCCGGATCGCAATCGGGTCGTCTACGGCGCCCCGGAAACAAAAAAACCGCGAAGCGTTGCGCTGTCGCGGTTTTTTGCACATGCCCGAAACACGGTGAAAACCGTATCTGGTGCCGACGGCGAGACTCGAACTCGCACAGCTTTCGCCACTACCCCCTCAAGATAGCGTGTCTACCAATTTCACCACGTCGGCACTTCAGTACTGCAAGGGGCGCTATTCTAACGTCACTTTTTGCGTTTGTGAAGAGGATGTGACGCGGTGCGCGCGGCACGCGAAAGCGATCCCGGTAAAATTCGTCCGATCGATCCGACGATCATCGCAATCACAACTGCTTTCCCTCCGTGACGACCACTCTTGAACAATTGCAGGCCGGCCAACTGTCGGGCGCCCGCCAACTCAAGCTCGCGTGCGGGCTTACCGAATTTCCGCGCGAAATCTTCGATCTGGCAGACACGCTCGAAGTGCTCGACCTGTCCGGAAATGCACTGTCCGCGCTGCCGGACGACCTGTCGCGGCTGCACCGTTTGCGCATCCTGTTCGCGTCGTCCAACCGCTTCACGGAATTCCCGGAAGTGCTCGGCACGTGTGCGCAACTCGACATGATCGGCTTCAAGGCGAACCGGATTCGCGCGGTGCCGCGCCATTCGCTGCCGCGCGCGTTGCGCTGGCTGATCCTGACCGACAACGAAATCGAAGAACTGCCCGCCGACATCGGTGACTGCTCACGCCTGCAGAAGCTGATGCTCGCGGGCAACCGTCTGCGCGCGCTGCCCACGGAAATGGCCGCATGCCGCGCGCTCGAACTGGTGCGTCTGTCGGCGAACCGGCTCGACGCGCTGCCGGACTGGCTGCTGCGTTTGCCGCGGCTCGCGTGGCTCGCGGCCGCAGGCAATCCGCTCGGCGCCGCGCCGGAGGCGGCGGCTTCTGCCGAGCCGGGCGTTACGGACATCGACTGGACGTCGCTCTCCTGCGAACGGAAGCTCGGCGAAGGCGCATCGGGCGTCATCCACCGTGCGCGATGGCAGGCTAACGGTCGCGCGCCGCGCGCGGTCGCGGTCAAGCTGTTCAAGGGCGCGGTGACGAGCGACGGTCTGCCCGATTGCGAAATGGCCGCCTGCCTGCACGCGGGACGCCACACGAACATGATCCCGGTGATCGGCAAGGTGCGCGGTCATCCGGACGGCACGCACGGCCTCGTGATGGAACTGGTCGATCCGGCACTGACGAACCTCGCCGGGCCGCCGAGCTTCGCGACCTGCACGCGCGACGTGTATGCGGACGATGCGCGGTTCGCTCCGGCGGCCGCGGCACGGATCGCGCACGGCATCGCATCGGTCGCGGCGCATCTGCACGCACGCGGCATCATGCACGGCGATCTGTATGCGCACAACATCCTGCACGATGGCGAGGGCGGCGCGCTGCTCGGCGATTTCGGCGCGGCGTCGGTCTACGACGTGAATGACCGCGCGCACGCTGCGCGGCTCGAACGGCTGGAAGTCAGGGCATTCGGCTATCTGCTCGGCGAGTTGCTGGAGCGATGCGAGCCGCGCGCGCGGGACGGGGCGAGCGAACTTGAAGCGCTTGCGGCCGCGTGCCTGAACGAGGACGTCGATGAGCGTCCGTCGTTCGACGCGATTGCTGCTTCACTGGCTGTATTGAAGCGCTGACGTTTGCGCGCCGAAGGCATGCCGGCGCTTACACCTGCCGTGCGGTCAGCAGCTTGATCCCGAGCCCGACGAACAGCAGCCCGCTCGCGCGCCTGGCCGCGGGTACCCACGGGCTGACGCCGAAGTCTCGACGGAGCCGGTGCAGGCGATCGTCGCGGCGGTGCCGCGCGTGCCGTAGCGCACCGTGTTGCGGATCACCCCGATGCACCGTGTCAACGCGCGTCGCGCACGCAGTAAGCGGCGATCGACGACGGCAAGTCGATCGCGGCGGGCTGCGTCATCCATGCGATCCACGCCGCCCATAACCCGCAGACGATCAGCACGGCAACGTTCAGCGGCGTCCGGTAGCGGGCGATCAGGTCGGCCAGCGGCAGGCGTTCTTTCATGTTCGTCTCCATCGGTTGTGACGCAGGCGGCGTTACTGGCCCGTGTACGACGGCGCCTTCGCGTCGCAGGTCACGGACACCGTCGAGCCGTCGGCGAAATGCAGCCGGAACGGGATCTTCGCGCCGGGCGCGACGCTCTGGCGCGGTTGTTCGAGCATCACGTGATAGCTCTTCGGCTTGAACATCACCGTGCCGTGCGCGGGCACCTCGACCGCGTCGACGTGGACCATCTTCGCGGTGCTGCCGGCCGTCTGCGTTTCGTGCAGCATGGCCATCCCGAATGCCGGCGTGTCGATGCCCGTGAGCGTAGCGGGGGCGTCGCCGTCGTTCTTCAGCGTGAAGTAGCCGGACGACGGCACCGTCGCGGGCATTGCGCGGATCCAGCAGGCATCGGCCTGTACGGCTGGCGCGGCGAACGTGGCGGGAGCGTGCAGCGCGAACAGCGCAAACAGCAGGGCGGCCGGAATCGAGCGTTTCATCATGTGTTCTCCTTATCGAAAGTACGGAATGCGGATGGAGCGGCGATGCGCCCCTGACGATGCGGGCACGCGTGCGTCACTTCAGCGTGAACGCGTAGTGCCCCTGGGTCCGGTGGCCGTCGCTGGCCACCGCGACCCAGGCGACGGTGTAGGTGCCGGCCGTCAGGCTCGTCAGCGCGACGTGCATCCGCTTGCGGTTGCCGTCGACGACGACGGCCTTGCCGGTCGCGACCGACTGGCCGTGGCTGTCGGTCACGGCGATCGAGCTGAATGCGGGCTCGAGCGCTTCGTCGAAATCGATCGTGACGGCTTGCGGTGCGGCGGTGAGCGTTTCGCCGGCGGCCGGCTGTTGCGTTTTCGGAAACGCGTGCGCGTGGGCGGCCTGGACGATGACGAAGGTCAGTGCGGCGATGGCGCCGCGGAAAAGCGCGGATGTTTTCATGGCTTGGAAAATGCGTTGTGGATCGGGGCGGGGAAAATGTCGTCGAGATGCGTACGAGCCCGCAGCAGGGTCGCGATGTGACCGTACTGGAAGTCGAACGCATCGCCGACGCTCGGGGTGTCGATGGTCATCGTGACGGCGTGCATGCGATCTTCCGCACTCGCGCATGCATGCTCATGCGCGGCGACGGCGACGCACGCGCACGGTGACATGCGGCGCGCGGCAATAAGGGTCGACATGATCGTCCTCGTGAACGTGACACGACACGGGCGCCGGCAGGGCGCGCGCGAACGGCGCGATGCGTTCAGGCATCGCGCGCTGTGGCTACGGTTCAGGCGGAGGCGGGTGGGGCGCGCGGCTGAGCGGCCGTGAGCGCCAACGCGCGCCGCAGGCTTTCGAAGCGGGTCGCTTCGCGATGCTGGATGACGCGCACATGGGCCGCGAACGTCAGTTCGGGCGCGGGTAGTGCGGGTGTATGGGCGAGCAGGCTGCAATAGCCGCACGCCTGCAAATGGGCTTGCAGGCTCTTCGACGGCGCATGCGTCCGATGGTCGCCGACAACCGGGCCGGCCGTGCAGTAACCGGCGAGCAATGCATCGACGCGGCCTTGCGTCGTCAGCGCCTGCGAGATCGTCGGCGCGAGTGCCGTCATCAGGATGGCGAGCATCCCGATCAGACTGCCGATCTTCCGGAGGCGACGACTGAGCATGCGATGAGCAGCGGCGTGAGGACTGCGATGGGGCGGATTATGCCACGCACCCCGCGAGGCCGGCATGCGCGCATCCGCATGCCGGGGATGGCGGGCAAGGGCCGGCAAGGGCCGGTTACGCGTGCGTCGCCAGATATTTCGTGATCAGCATCATCTGCGCGGCCCAGCCGTGATCGTTCATTTCGCGAGCCTTCGCGCGACGCGCTTCGATCAGTTGGTCGAACCCCGTTTCAGTGACCGTGAGCCGCGTGCCGCCGTTTTGCTCGGCGATCGCGAACGTGACGAGCGTCATCGGCTCGGCCGAGTAATCGAAGTTCGGATCGATCGCGAACGGATGCCAGCGGAACGAGAACAGTTGCTTCGGCTCGACGCGCTCGACGACGATTTCGAATACAGCGCCCGAGTAGGGCTCCTGGGCCTTGGCGACGACGTCGTCGATACGCGTCGGCGTGATGCGGCCGAATAGCGGCTGGCCTTCCGCGAACGGCCCGTCGAAGGTGACACCGAACCACGTGCCGAATTCCGCGGAATTGCTGATCGCTTCCCACACGCGCGCCGGCGGCGCGGCGAGCACGGCCTGTTTCTCGATGCGATCGGTTGACTGGGTCATCACACTCTCCCGACGGGCTTGCCCGTCACGGTTGCGGGACGGCGCGCCACTGCGCGTCGCGTTCAGTCGATCATCTCCGCGTCGGGCACGTCGAGCACGACATCCGACGTCGCGACGGCCACGCACGGCAGCGTATAGCCGTCGGCCTTTTCCTCGCGGCTCAACCCGGGCCATTCGATCGTGTAGCGTACGCTGCCGCTGACGATCCTGCACAGGCAGCTTCGGCACGTACCGTTGCGGCACGAACGCGGCAGCCTGACGTGCGCGAACGCGGCGGCTTCGAGCAGGGTCAGCGAATCGGGTGCGTCGAACGTCGCGCCGAGCGGCTCGATGCGCACGAGAGGCGGGTGGTCGGGATCGGTCATGGGGCGAAGCGGGCGGCGGCAAGGCAAGCGCCAAGCATACCCGAAGCCGCATGCGGCCGGCGCCCGCCGGGCGGCCGGCGGGCGCGTCAATGGCGGCGCAGGTAGCGGTACACGGTATTGCGGGCGAGCCCGAGTTCCCGCGCGGCCGCCGACACGTTGCCGCCGTGCCGCGCGAGCACTGCATCGATCACTGCGGCCTGGTGGCTTTGCAGCGTCGTCGTTTCGCCTGCGTCGGCCGGTGCGGCGGGTGCCGCCGGTGCATCGTCGCAGTCGAGCCAGAAATCGTCGGGCAGATGCGCGAGCGCGATCTCGGCTTCGTCTTCGGCGAGCATGCCGGCGGTGCGGAGCACGTTGGTCATTTGCCGCAGGTTGCCGGGCCAGCGGTGGCGCATGAATGCGTCGAGCACGTCGGGTGCGAGACGGCACGGCATCGGCTCGCTGCGCGCGAGCCGCGCGAGGATGCGCTCGACCAGCGCCGTCAGGTCGGTACGGTCGGCCAGTGCCGGCAGCGTGACCGCGAGCCCGTTGATCCGGTAGAACAGGTCTTCGCGGAACGTGCCTTCGGCGATCATCGCGCGCAGGTCGCGGTGAGTCGCGCAGACCACGCGCACGTCGACCGGCACCGCGCGCGCGCCGCCGAGCGGCATCACCGCGCGTTCCTGCAGCACGCGCATCAGCCGGACCTGCTGCGCGAGCGGCATGTCGCCGATTTCGTCGAGAAACAGCGTGCCGCCGTCGGCCTGCGCGATCTTGCCGGGGCTGCCGCGCTTGCGTGCGCCGGTGAAGGCGCCGTCCTCATAGCCGAACAGTTCGGCTTCGATCAGCGAATCCGGCAGCGCCGCGCAGTTCACCGCGACGAACGGGCCGTCCGAGCGCGGCGACGCCTGGTGCAGCGCTCGGGCGAGCCATTCCTTGCCGGTGCCCGTCTGGCCGAGGATCAGCAGCGGCAGGTCGCGTCCGCGGATCTTCGCGACGCGTTCGAGCACGGCGGCCATGCGCGCGTCGCCGGTGTCGAGCGTCGCGAACGTGATCGCGTCGGGATCCGGCGCGGGCACGCGCACGGCGGGTGCGGGCGGCGTGACGGTGACCGTCGTCTTGTGCGTTTCCGCGAATTCGCAGCGCGCGAGCACGCGCACGCCGGTCGATAGCGTCAGGCGGAACGATGCGCCGGGCGCGCGCGCCGCCTGCTGGGCGAGCTGGCCGAACTGCATGCCGAACAGCGCATCGCAGCCGCGATGCTGCAATGCATCGAACGTCGCGCCGAGCTGGAATTGTGCGCTGCGGTTCGCGGCGATCAGCCCGCCGTCGGGGCCGAACGCGACGAGTCCGGCGAACAGCGAGTCGACGCAATCCTCGTGGGCGTGAAAGCGCAGCCGCAGCGCTTGCGCGCACTGGTTCGCGAACAGATGGTTCTCGATCAGTTGCGCGGACATGCGCACCAGCGCGAGCGTATGCGAGCTGAACCCGCGCGGGTCGCCGCTCACGTCGAGCGCGCCGAGCGTGCGGCCGAACGGATCGATGATCGGTGCACACGAGCAGGTGAGGATGTGGTTGGCGCGCAGGAAGTGTTCGGAGCCGTGTACCGCGACGGCTTGGCCGGACGCGAGCGCGGTGCCGATCGCATTGGTGCCGCGTGCGCCTTCGGCCCACGACACGCCGTTGCACAGCGCGACGCGGTTTGCTTTCTCGATGAAGTCCGCGTCGCCGATGCTGTGCAGGATCACGCCGTCGGCATCGGTGAGCAGCACGAGGCTTTGCGTATCGGCGATCTGTGCGTGGAGGTCCTCCATCACCGGGCGCGCGTGCGCGAACAGCGCATGGTTCGTGTCGAGCAGTTCGCGCAGTGCGAGCCGCGACAGCGGCGAGAAATCGGGGCGCTCGTTTGCGCGCAGGCCGACTGCGGTCGAACGCGCATGCGCCTGCGCGAGCAGGTCGGTGCGGCCCGTGGTGGCGGGCAGCACGAAAGATTGAGGCATGTCTTGTCTCCTGTCGGCCCAAGTTAGCGCTTTAGCGCTTACTTGGGCCCCATGCTTCGCGGTCGGTCCGGGTCCGTGCTTTCGCGCCTGCTTGGACCTCATGCTTGGCAGTCGGCTCAACCTGCTGCTTCCGCATCGCAACAACCCAAACCCCGGCCGCCGCCTCGATATCGCACCATCATACAAGCGCCGCGTGCGTTGCGCGACCGCGAACAAAATCCCCTTGCTTTTAAGCGTACGCCTGCAATGATTGAAATGGAGCGCGCACGCGCCGTGTTCCGCATCGCAACATGCATGCGACGTGACATGCATCCGTTCGGGAGACGCATCATGGTTCGGACGGAACTGAGAGTCGTGCTGGCGGCCATCGCCACCTTCATCATGCTGGGCGGCATCGCCGTGGCGATCCACGGTCTGCTGTTCGATCTGAGCACCGCGGTGCGATACGGGGCCGCCGCCATCGCGGTGGGCGCCACGACCGCGGCGATCTCGCTGAACATCTGGCCGACCGACCCTCACTGACGCCGTTTGACCCAGCGTGCCGGATGCCGCGTAGATCAGACGAAATGCGCGTCGGAACGACGCACATCGCAAATTTTGCCTCCTGCGCGAAACCGTCTAAAGTGGAATGCAACCGGCACGCATTGTCCGCGCCATACCCCCGCGAACGGTGTCTCTGTCGGCGAGCCCGCGTACATTTTCGTCCGGCCGGTAGCGGACGACGGACGCGGTCATTCGCTTTCTACCGGCGATAGGCGGCTCCCATGCAGATCCATTTCACGAACGAGAAGCCCGAATATTCGGGGCGCGACTTGATGCTCGGGTTCATGGCGTTGGTCAATGGCGAGCGTGTCCAATGTCAGATTACAGCCGAGGCGCTGGAGGACCATTTCGGTGCGGCATCGCCGCGCTTCGAGGACATGGTCGGTGCGTACGATCAGCATCGCGAACGTATCGAGGCGGCCGCACGGCGGCTGCTGTCCGAAACGCGTGCGCAATGCGTGACGCTGCGTAGCGGCTACGTGCGCTTCTATGAGGCGAACTGGCGCTGAACCGGACGACCGGGCAGCGACTGAGCGGGCGCCGGTTACCGGCGCCCGTGTCGTATCGGCGCATGCGTGCCGGGTCGTGCGCACGCGCGACGATGCGCGCGCCGTTTCCGTCTTTGTCCGTCAGTTCGCACCGGTGAGCGCATACGCGCCACCGGTTTCGCCATACGCTCGCGCGATGCGCGCGAAGCCTGTTTCGGCGAGATGCATTCCCGCAATCAGCAGGTCGTCCGAAGCCGCTTCGGCGAGCGTGGCCGCGCGCGTCGCGACGGCCAGCGCCGGATCGTGATCGAACGCGATCGACACGTCCGGACGCACGACCTGAATCGGCGCGAAATGCACGAGATCGCCCCAGATCAACAGACGCTCGTCATGCGATTCGATGCGATACCCCGTGTGACCGGGCGTATGTCCCGGTAGCGGAACCGCGACGATGCCGGGCAGCACGCCGCCCGCTTCGATGGTGCGCAGCCGGGTGCGACAGGCATCGAACGCGCGCCGCGCGATCCGGAAATTGCCGCGGGTCCGTTCGTTGGCCTGCTCGAACGCTGCGTCGTCCAGCCAGAACGCCAGTTCCCGTTCGTGAACGAGCACTTCCGCGTGCGCGAAGGCCGGTTGCCCGTCCGGATCGAGCAAGCCGCCGATGTGGTCGGGGTGTGCATGCGTCAGCAGGATCGTGTCGATGTCGCGCGCGTCGATGCCGGCTCGCGCCAGGGACGGCATCAACCGGCCGCCCCAGTTGCGGATGCCGCCGGCACCTGTGTCGACGAGCACGGTACGGTCGTTCCCGCGGATCACGTAGCAGTTGATATTGACGCTCGACGGCGCGGCGATGCCCGCGCTTTGCATGATGCAGGCCGCATCGTCGACCTCGATGTTCGACAGCAGGTCGAGGCCGGCGGTCAGCGTGCCGTCGCTGATCGCGACGACCGAGAAATCGCCGACCCGGCGGCACGGAAACGGGAGGCGGGGAAGGGGGGCGCTCATGGCTCAATGTCGGGCGTGAAGGTGGGCGGCGTCGTAGCCGAAGCAGCGGATGCGCGCGACGCATCCGGTGTGGCGAAGCATCTCGCGATCCAGCGAGACCATGAAACGATCCATCAATTCAGGGGTGCGAAACGGTTGGGTGCGATAGCGGATTTCGGCGCTGACGGGATGTCCGTAGCCGTGCCGGACCGGAACGAGGATGACGTGGACCGTGCCGGGCGCGGCCTGCAACACGTCGGTGCAGAGCGACGCGCAGGCAGACGACAGCGCGTCGAGCGCGGCGTTCGACGGCATGTTCGCCTCCGCGATGAAAATCGTGACGCTGGGCATGGCCGGCCCCCTCAGCGTGCGGCCGCGCTGACGAGCTGCTCGCCCATCGGCGCATAGAGCCGGATCTCGGCGCCGCACGCCTTGGACGCATGCAGCGCTTGATCGCGACCGAGAACGGCCAGCCAGCGGGATGCCGGCTGGCGGTCCAGCGCGACTGCGTGAATGGCCGTGGCGGCGATTCCCGCTTGCGCGAACGGGGCCGTGTTTTCGCAAACGGCCAGCCATTGATGATCGGCGACTGCCGGCGCGGGTGCCGCGCTGTCGTACACGTTGCGTCGCCACTCGACGATGTGCGGCTGCCAGCGCGCGAAGTTGCCGCCGCCGTTGTCGCGATACGCGGCCGACGCCAGCACGTCGGCGCTGTCGATCGTGTGCAGCGCGAGGTAGACGGGGCCGTCGCCACCGACGGCGCGCAAGCGTTGCGACGTGCGAAAGCCGGGCACGGAGATCAGCGCGGGAAGTTTGATCCGGCTGTAGAAGTCGTTCCATTCGGCTTCGGTAGCGGGATCGGCGAAGCTGCATTCAACGGCATAGATCATGACACCTCCAACGGGGTAGCGAGCGGCCTTCGGCATCGATCGCCGCTCGACGGGTTGAGTTTTTGTCATGATAATTAGCCGGTGAATGGGCGAAAAACGATGATTCATCACCGTTCATTGATCTTTGGTCAAGCTTAGACCGACCACCGCAAAACCGGGAGCAATCGTGACGCGACGCAGGATTCCGAGCAATTCGGCATTGATGGCATTCGAGGCCGCGGCGCGGCACGGCAGCTTCGCGCGTGCCGCCGACGAACTGGCGTTGACGGAAGGCGCGATCAGCCGGCAGATCGGCCGGCTCGAGACGTTCCTGGGCGTCGCGCTGTTCGAGCGGGTCGGCAACCGCGTGCGGGTGGCGCCGAACGGCGTGCGCTACGCGGCGCAGGTGCGCGAAGTGCTGGACCGGCTCGAGCGCGACAGCCAGTACATGATGGGGCAGCCCGGCGACGGCGGCAGCATCGACATCGCCGTGACGCCCACATTCGCGACGCGCTGGCTGATTCCCCGGCTCAAGCAGTTTCAGGCGCGGCATCCGAACATCACGGTGCATTTCGCCGATCGCGCCGAGCCGTTCGTGCTGGCCGGCAGCGGTTTCGATGCGGCGATTCATTTCGAGCATCCGGCATGGGCCGGCATGCATACGTACCGGTTATGCGAGGAGGTGCTCGTGCCGGTCTGCCACCCGTCGCTGCTTGGCGGCGGGGATCCGGCTGCGCTGCTCGGCACGCTGCCGCGCCTTCACAAGCGCCAGACGCCCGATGCGTGGTCGGCATACGTCCACGAAACGGGGTTGCCGGTGAGCAACCCGGCCGCCGGCGCGCGCTACGATCTTTACTCGATGCTGATCGCGGCTGCCGTGGCCGGGCTCGGCGTCGCGCTGGTGCCGCGGCTGTATGTCGACACCGAGATTGCGCAAGGCTTGCTTGCGGCGCCCTGGCCGGACGGCCGGGACGTGGTCAAGCGTTTCTGTCTCGTGCTGCCGGAAGCGCTGGAACTCGGCGAAGGGCCGGTGCAGAGCTTCGCGCGCTGGGTGCTCGGCGAGGCGGATGCGTGATCGGCCATCGTCGGCGCCCCACGCGTACGCAAACGAAAACGCCACCCGGAGGTGGCGCTTTCTCATCGTGCATCGCGCCGGGGCGCGCGCATCACTCGCTGCCGAGATAGAAGAAGCGGAACAGGAACACGGCCGCGATGATCCACACGATCGGCTTGACCGAGCGGGCCTGGCCCGTCAGCAGCTTGAGGCCGCCGTATGCGATGAAGCCGAACGCGACGCCGTTCGCGATCGAGTACGTGAACGGCATCAGCAGCGCGGTCAGCGCGGCCGGCACGGCTTCGGTCGCGTCGTCCCACGGCACGTCGACCATCTCGCGCAGCATCAGGCACGACACGTACAGCAGCGCGGGCGCGGTCGCGTAGGCCGGCACGACGCCGGCGAGCGGGGCGATGAACAGGCACGCGAGGAACAGCACGGCGACGGTGAGCGCGGTCATGCCCGTACGGCCGCCGGCCTGCACGCCCGACGCGCTTTCGATATACGCGGTGGTTGACGACGTGCCGAGTATCGAGCCCGCGACGATCGCGGTGCTGTCGGCGAGCAGCGCCTTGTTCAGGCGGTTCATCTTGCCTTCGACGAGCAGGCCCGCGCGGTTCGCGACGCCCATCAGCGTGCCGGTCGCATCGAACAGTTCGACGAGGAAGAACACCAGGATCACGTTGATGATGCCGGTCGACAGCGCGGCGCGGATGTCGAGCTTGAACAGCGTCGCGTCGATCGACGGCGGCGCGGAGAACACGCCGTGGAACTGGTTGTCGCCGAAGAAGAACGACAGGACCGTGACGCCGATGATGCCGATCAGGATTGCGCCGCGCACGCGCAGGTGGTCGAGCGTGACGATCGTGAAGAAGCCGATGATCGCGAGGATCGTGTCGTGCTTGTGCAGGTCGCCGAGCGCGACGAGCGTGGCCGGGTTGCCGACGATCACGCCCGACGTCTTCAGCGAGATGATGCCGAGGAACAGCCCGATGCCGGCCGTGATCGAGATGCGCAGCGATCTCGGAATGCCGTTGACGATCGCCTCGCGCACGCGGAACAGCGTGACCAGCAGGAACAGGCAGCCGGAGATGAACACCGCACCGAGCGCGGCCTGCCACGTGAAGCCCATCCCCTTGACGACCGTGTACGCGAAATACGCGTTCAGGCCCATGCCGGGCGCGCACGCGATCGGGTAGTTCGCGTACAGCCCCATGATGATCGACGCCAGCGCCGCGACGAGGCAGGTCGCGACGAACACGGATTCCTTCGGCATGCCTGCGTCGCCGAGGATCGCGGGGTTGACGAAGATGATGTAGGCCATCGTCAGGAACGTGGTGACGCCCGCGAGTATTTCGGTGCGGAAGTCGGTGCCGGCTTCAGCGAAGCCGAAATACCGCTTGATGGATTCCATGAAGGCGTTTCTCCGGTCGGGTTGTCGTGTTGCTTGTTGTTTGTGCCGAATTGTTGTAAAGGCAGCGCGCGGCCGGCCTACTGTAACCAGCCACTATTGCCGGGCTATCGGCGGATTGTAATAGCGTGGATAGCTCCGACGATATAGTCGTGGGGCTCGATCGGCTGCGTTCGCGCGGACGGTCAGGCAGCCCTGCCGCGCGAGGAAGGCGCGCATTCTACCGGTTCTCGCGAAGCGGGCAGGCGGAAACGATGGAAACGGTTCGAAAGTGGAGAGGCAGGCATCGGCCGATGCGGGGCGCAACAGGATGGGGTGCACATGTGGCGCGGCTGCCACGTGATGACATGCGACTGAAACGGAGCGCCCGCATGCTGGGCGAACGCGGTGCGCATGCGAGGTACGCGTGAACGCGCGAGCGTGGCCGCGGCGAATGCGCAGCGGCGTGCATCGGCCATTCGTCAGTCCAGGCGGTTGCAGCGATCGGGCTATCGTGCGCCGAAGCCGTCCCGTGCGCAACTGTCATTTTGCGATGCGGGCGCGACTGTGGTTTCTGTGTAAAAGATTGCAAGACCTCATCGCGTAAACCGGCAACTCTTTCTAGGATAGATACACCGCGCGCACACGCCGGCCGGTTGTTGCCGACGCGGGGGAGTCGCAGTCCGTGCGGGTCAGGCGGTGAAGTGCGGTGACGGTCGTTGTGCGTTCGGGCAGGCGCGACCGATTGCGATTGCCCGATGCGGGTTCGTCCGTAATCACGGAGGTCAGCATGTTGAACTGGATCAGCCGTTGGGCGATGCGGCACGCCCCCACGCCGGAAAAAACCGCTGCGTCGATGCTCGTGACGGCGCGTATGGAACTGTTCGCAGCCGAACAGCGCGTCATCGACGCGAAATTACAGGCGGATTACTGGCGTACACGTGTGTCATTTCTCGAGGAGGTGCAGAAGCAAGGCATCGACCCGTGGGTGACCTCGCAGGCGGCGCAACGCCCCGACCTCGATTCAACGCCCCGCAGCACGGGCCCGCGTCTCGCCGCCAGCACCTGATGCCCTCGATGCACCCGAGGGTTGCGCACGGCGCGCGATCGCTCGCGGCACGCACTCGCGTGCCGCGTCATTCGATGCGCACCTGCGACGCGTTGCGCCGCGGGTGCGTCCGTTTCGGCGGGCTGTAATCACGCGCATTGCGTGACACCCGTGCTGCGCGTGAGCGCACATCGTCATCCCGTTCTTCGCCATCGTCCGACGAGCAAACGTTGCACATGCGCGAGCGTGCGCTTGAGCCGTTCGCCGCGCCGCACGTAGGCGAGCGTGATCGATGCTTCGGCCGGTCGTGCGTCATCGGTGCCGAGCCAGATGCGATCGCCGCGTGCGATGCGCAGCACGTCGCCGGGTTGCACCCAGTAGTCGTCGACGCTCGGCGGACGCGTGATCCACAGCGGCGCGCCGTGCGCGCGAATTTCCGCATCGCCCGGCGCACGCCAGGTGAGTGTCGTGCGCGGCGCGACCGCGAAACGGATCACGACGGTCGGTAATGCGATCGTGCCGGTGCGGCGCAGATCGGGACGGTCGAACAACGGGCTTGCCTGGTCCATCGTCTTCTCCATTCATTGAGCCGGACGGATGACGCGCACCAGAACAAAAAGGCCTCATCCGTTTCCGGTGAGGCCTTGTGTGACATGCGGTACTGCTCGGATGCTAACGCACAAGCGCCTCCCGTGAACCATTCTTTCGAATGTTCATCGGGCAATGATTCGCGATGGCGATGTGCTTGAACGTAGGCATGCGAACGAGTGTGTCGATGTCGTACGGCGTTGTCAACGACTATTTTCGAGACAAATGGCGATCACGCGTCGCGCTGGGCGAGTCCGTTGACGAGCAGTTCGGACAGCAGACCCGTCATCCCGTTCGGATGCGTGGCTGCGTGTGCCTTCAGTTGTTCGACGAGTTCGGCGTTCAGCTTGCATGCGAACGGCACGAGGCCCTGTTCCTGGTCGAGCTTGCGCTGCGCGCGGCGATCGAGCTTCGCCGCCTCGTCGACACCCTTGCCGAAGCGCGCGGAGCTCGACTGCTTCATCGAGTGCGTCAGCTTGAGCGCCTTGTTCTTTTCTAGATCGGTTTTCTTCATGGCCATCGCGGCACCTCCGGGAAATGAAGCCGCGATTGTACGCATTTCGGCGGGCGCCGCCCGCCGGAACCGTCACGAACGCGATTACGCAGCCGATTCCGAGCTCTTCGCCGTGCCCCAGTTACCGCCGTGCGCGGCCGCCTGCGCGGCCGGCGAGCGTGCGAGATACGCGAGCGCCTGCTCGGTCGAGCCTTCGTGGTGCGGCGTATAGCCCGGCTTGAAATAGCGCAGCGCGGCGCCGATCACTTTCCAGAACGACGGCAGGTGCCCGCGCCGCGAACCCTTCCACCACGACAGCACGAAGCCGGGATAGCGGCCGGCGGCGGGATCGCGCCGGTACATGAACCGCGCGCCGCTCGTGATGAAGTAGAGCAGCAGCACGATCACGAACGCCATGTGCACGCAGCGCTCCAGGTAGGTGCCGCCCATGTGGTTGTAGATGTCGAACGCGACGGTCCGGTGTTCGACTTCCTCCGCGCCGTGCCAGCGCAGCAGGTCGACCATTGTCGGGTCCGCGTGGCCTTCGTCGAGACCGTGCGCATTCAGCACCCAGTTGCCGAGATAGCCGAAGAAATGTTCGAGCGACGCGATCACCGCGAGCTGCTGTCGCAGCCAGAAGCGCGTGTGGCCGATCTTCAGCCCGAACGGCGCTTCGCCGAGCACGCGCGTGAACAGCCAGTTCAGCTTCTGCGTGAACGGCTTCGTGTCGATCCCGTGCCGGTCGTAGTAGTGCTTGAGCACGCCGCCATGCGAGCGCGAATGCACGGCTTCCTGGCGCAGGAAACCTTCGGCTTCGTCGCGCAGGCGGGCATCGGCGATATGCGGCAGCGCCTTGTTGTACACGCGGCAGAACCACAGCTCGCCTTCCGGGAACAGCAGGTTCAGCGTATTGATGATGTGCGTGCTGCCCGGGTCGTTCGGCACCCAGGTGATCGGCGTGTCGCTGAAGTCGAACTTCACGTGCCGGGCCTTGATCTTGTGGTAGTCGGCGGTAGCGGTCATCTGTAGTCTCCGTTACTGTGCGGCGGCTTGCGCCGTCAATGCGATGCCATGCTGATGCGTGCGAGCATCCGTCCAAGCCACGGCATGAAGCGGCCGACGAAGCGCAGCGCATGCGCTTCGGTGCCCACCGCGACCACCGGCCGGTTGCGCAGCACGCCGTCGACCATCGCCTGCGCGACGGTCTCGGGTTTCAGGCCGCGCATCTGGTACAGCTTCGTCGCGCGTTTGCGCAGCCGCGCCTCGTCCTGTGCGTTGGCGCCCGCATATTGCGTCGACGCCATGATTCCGGTTTCCGCGAAACCCGGGCACACGGCCGTCACGCCGATGCCTTTTTCCGCGAGCTCGGCTCGCATGCATTCGCTGAGCATCAGAACGGCGGCCTTCGTCGTCGCATAGGCGGGCAGGTCGCGCGACGGCCCGAACGCGGCGGCCGATGCGGTATTGACGATATGGCCGCCGGTGCCGCGCGCGGCCATCTGCCGTGCGAACAGCCGCGAGCCGTGAATCACGCCCCACAGGTTCACGTGCAGGATGCGCTCCCAGTGCCCGGCGCTCGTATCGAGCATGCCGCCGGCCATGCCGATGCCCGCGTTGTTGATCACGACGTCCGCGCCGCCGAGTTCGCTGCCGACCCACGTCGCGAGCGCTTCCATTTCGTCGGCGGACCCGACGTCCACGCGTTTCGCGTGGGCTTGCGCACCGGTCAGCCCGAGCAGCAGCGCGGTGCGCCCGGCGCTCGCGAGATCGATGTCGCACGCGACGACCGTCGCGCCTTCGCGGGCGAACGCGAGGGCCGCGCAGCGGCCGATGCCGCTGCCCGCACCGGTGACGACCGCGACCTTGCCGCTGAAGCGGCCGCTGGTTGCGCGACGGCGTGCGTTCGCGAGCGCGGGCGGCTCGTTGCCCGATTCGATCGCATCGATCAGCTGCTCGGCGAGGCCGGCGAAGCGTTCCGGGGCGGCGAGTGGCAGCCAGTGGCCGGCCGCGACTTCACGGCGGTAGTACTGCGGCACCCAGCGCGACAGGTTTTCGGACAGCGCCGGGCTCACGTACTTGTCGCCGAGCGGCACGAGCGTTTGCACCGGCGCATGCGCGTAGCGTTCGCGCGGCGCGAAGAGGCAGCGGATGAAGTTCGCGCGATACAGGCGCACGCCGCGCGCGCCGTCGTCGGCCTGCGTCGCGCGCGCGGCGGCCGGCGTCTTCTCGACCCGGCGCAGCAGGCCCGGCCATGCACGGCCGAGCCACAGCCGCCAGCCGAGCTCGGGGATGAAGGGCAGGTGGAACAGGTACACGTACCACGAGCGCACGAGCTGGCCGCCGAGCTTGGCCAGCGACGCGGGCGTCGGATGCAGCACGCGCTCGCGCAGCCAGAATCCGACGTGGTCGAGACACGGCCCCGAGCACGACGTGTACGACGCGATGCGGCCGGCGAGCCGCGGATCGGTGACGAATTCCCAGCCCTGGATCGAGCCCCAGTCGTGCGCGATCAGGTGCACCGCACGCCCCGGGCAGAGCGAATCGATCACCGCGACGAAGTCGTCGGTCAGCCTGGCGAGGTGGTAGTCGGCCGTGCGTTTCGGCGCGCCGGACAGGCCCGCGCCGCGTACGTCGTACGCAATCACGTAGTGCTTGCGCGCGAGCAGCGGGGCGACCTGCTGCCATACGCTGCTGTCGTCGGGATAGCCGTGCACGAGCACGACCGGCGAGCGGGACGGGTCGCCCCAGGTCCTGACGGCGAGCGTCAGGTCGCCGGAGGCGACGGCCGTCTCGCCGTGGACCGATTCGAACAGGGCCAGCGGCGCTTCGTCGGAAAGAGGCTGCATCGTGAGTCCGTCGTTCAGGGATTCGGGGAAGGGCGCGGGGCGTCAGGCGGCGGCCGGCACGCTCGCGACGGCCTGCGCGCGTTCGGCCTGGCGGCGCTGCCAGCGACGCACGTGCGGCAGGTCGTCGTCGAGCCAGTACGCGTCGTCGTCGGTGATCACCAGCAGTTCCTCGAATTTCGCGCCGACGCCAGAGAAGCCGAGATGCGGTTCGACGGCCCACAGGCCCGGCACGGGCGCATGTTCGGAGCGGCGGTCGATCGACCACAGGGGCGACCAGCCTTGCTGCCTGGCCGCACGGCCCTGGTCGAGCAGCAGGTTGCGCGTCGCGTTCAGCCCGAAGCGCGCGACGAAGCGCGGCTTGGACAGCTTGTGGATCTTCGCGACGCGATGCGCGAGCACCTTGAACGGATAGGCCTTGTGGCGCGGCTCGACACCCTGGCGGCGGCACAGCGCGTCGACCGCCTGCGCGACCTCGGCCATCGGGCGGCGCTCCTTCACGAGGCGCACGATCATGTCGCGATGGTCCATCAGGTCGTCCTGCAACTGCTCGAGGATCGGGTTGTGGCCGAGACAGTGCGCGTAGCCGACGTCGGCGACGATGCCGTCGAGCACGGGTGCGACGTCGAGGATCACCGGCATGTCGGTCTCGAGCTGGCGGTTGCTCGGGAAGAACGCGAGATTGAAGCCGCCCATGTGTTTCAGGCCGGAGAAGCCTTCGAACGCGGTGCGGTCGCCGAACCACGCGAACGGCTTGTGCAGCCAGTCGTGCACGCCGTTGTCCTGCAGCCATTCGGTCAGCAGGCGCGCGGCTTCCTTCTCGGTGATGCCGGGGTAGAGCATCGCGCCGACCGTTTCGACACAGCGGTAGGCAAGCTGCTGGACCGCGCGGAATTGCGGCAACTCGTCGAGGTGGACTTCCGGCAGCGGGTGGTCGGTCATGATGCGTCTCCGTCTACAGGTGGGGCGCTGATCCGGAACGCGCCCGCCGATGACGCCGTCACGGGTTATTCAGTCAGCATTTAATGTGTCATTGATTGATGTAAAGATCATAGACGGTTCCGCGTGCCGGGAAGTGAGGATTTGTCCTAATGGAAGGGGGAAATGGAGGGAGAGCTCTAGCGTTCGGGGGATTTGCCTTGTCGACGACGGCGTGAGTAAACCAGCAAAAGGTAATACCTCTGGATACTCGTCATCATGGCAACTTCCATCAAACTCGATCCGACCCTTCAGGGTCGGGTGCGCCATCTCGCCGAACAACGCCGGCGCCCGCCGCACTGGATCATGCGCGAGGCGATCGCTCAATACGTCACGAATCCTGCTTCCCGCCCAACCGATCCAGCAACGCCCCTAGCAGATCGACCGGGAGCGGAAACACGATCGTCGAATTCTTGTCCGCCGCGATCGTCGTCAGCGTCTGCAGGTAGCGCAACTGCATCGCCTGCGGCTGCTGCGCGAGCCGCTGCGCGGCCTGCAGCAGCTTCTCCGACGCCTGCAGCTCGCCTTCCGCATGAATCACCTTCGCGCGCCGCTCGCGCTCGGCCTCGGCCTGCCGCGCGATTGCGCGCACCATCGTCTCGTTCAGGTCGACGTGCTTGATTTCGACCGTCGACACCTTGATCCCCCACGCGTCGGTCTGCGCATCCAGCGTCTTCTGGATATCCGCGTTCAACTGCTCGCGCTCGGCGAGCAGCGCGTCGAGCTCGTGCTTGCCGAGCACCGCGCGCAGCGTTGTCTGCGCGAGCTGGCTCGTCGCGTCGACGAAGCGCGCGACCTGGATCACGGCCTTCTCCGGATCGACGACGCGGAAATACACGACCGCGTTGACCTTCACCGACACGTTGTCGCGCGTGATCACGTCCTGCGACGGCACGTCGAACACAACGGTGCGCAGGTCGATCCGCACGACCTGCTGGACGATCGGGATGATCAGCACGAGCCCCGGCCCCTTCACCTTCCAGAACCGGCCGAGCATGAACACGACGCCGCGCTCGTACTCGCGGAAGATACGGATCGACGACGCGGCGAGTACGACGATGAAGACGATCAGGACGCTGCTGAAGCCGAACGTGTAACCGATCATGAAGGTTCTCCCTGACGTGGGTCCTGCGGCCGCGCGTCGTACAGCGGCGCGACGGTGAGCATCAGCCCGTGGCGGCCGGTGACGCGCACGCGGCAGCCGGCGGCGAGCGGCGCGCTGCTCGCGACGCGCCAGCGTTCGCCATGCACGAGCGCCCAGCCGGCGGCCGACGGCGCGGGGCCGGCGGCACCCTCCGGCTGGTCCGGACGGAGGCCGTCGTCGAGTACTTCGCCGACGCTGCCGAGCATCGCCTCGGCGCCGGTCACGACCGGGCGGCGCCGCGCGCGCAGCGCGACGCTCGACACGCCGGCAACCAGCAAACCGCCGCCGACGGCGAGGCCCGCGATCACCGGCCATGGAATCCCGTAGCCGGGCACGTCGGTGTCGATCAGCATCAGCGCGCCGATCGTGAACGACACGATCCCGCCGAAGCCGAGCACGCCGAAGGTCGGCAGGAACGCCTCGGCGACGAGGCAGCCCAGACCGAGCAGCACGAGCCCGAGGCCCGCATAGCTGATCGGCAGCAACTGCATCGCGAACAGCCCGACCAGCAGGCAGATCGTGCCGGCGACGCCGGGCAGCACGAAGCCGGGGTTCGCGAATTCGAAGAACAGGCCGTAGATGCCGATCGTCAGCAGGATCAGCGCGACGTTCGGATCGGCGATGATCGACAGGAAGCGGCTGCGCCAGTCGGGCGCGAGCACGACGAGCGGCGCATGCGCGGTCGCAAGGCGCAGCGTGCCGGCGGTGGTCGTCACGGCGCGGCCGTCGAGCTGGCGCGCGAGATCGGCGGGATCCTGCGCGATCAGGTCGACCACATGCTGCGCGCGCGCTTCGCTCGCCGACAGGCTCACGGCTTCGCGCACCGCGCGCTCGGCCCACGCGGCATTGCGGCCGCGCAACTGCGCGAGGCCGCGGATGTACGCGGCGGCGTCCTGCGTCGCCTTGCGGATCTCGGTGGACTGCGTGTCGTTCGGCAGCTCGGCCGGCTTCGCGGCCGCGCCGGAGGCACCAGCAGTACCCGGCGTCGCGGAGGGCGACGGCGGCGTCGCACCCGGCGCGCCGCCGCCGATCCCGAACTGCACGGGCGACGCCGCGCCGAGGTCGGTGCCGGGCGCCATCGCGGCGACGTGGCTCGCATAGACGATATAGGTGCCCGCGCTGGCGGCCCGTGCGCCGCCCGGCGCGACGAACGCCGCGACCGGCACCGGCGAGGCCAGGATCGCCTTGATGATCTGCCGCATCGACGTGTCGAGGCCGCCGGGCGTATCGAGTTGCAGGATCGCGAGCGGCGCGTGTTCGTGCGCGGCGCGCTCGAGCGAGCGGACGATGAAGTCGGCGCTGGCCGGCCCGATCGCGCCGTTGACCGGAATCACGACGACGGGCGGCGTGGCGGCGGGCGCAGCAGCGGGGGCCGAGGCAGGCGGTGCGGCGAGCGCCGCGCATACGACGAGCAGCGCCGCGAACAGCGCGGCGCGCGCGACCCGCGCGGATAGCGGGTGACGGGGGCGGCCGTCGGGCGAAGCGGGCGGCGGCCCATGACGGTGAATGCGCATCGGGGCGTCCGGGCGGCGCGCGGCCGCACGCCATCCGGCTCGCGGAAAGGGCGTTGGCCCGATGCTTGAAGCTTAGGCTGTTTCGGCGGAAAGCGCGAAGGCGGGGCCGCCGGCCGCGTACTCAGCCCGCGCTGCCGCCCCCGCGCACGAGCGCTTCTTCGCGATACTCGGCCGGGCTGCGCCCGCTCCACTTGCGAAACGCGCGGTAGAACGCACTCGGCTCCGCGAAACCGGTGGCGGCGGCGACGTCGGCGATGGTCCGCGACGGATCGGCCAGCGCCTCGAACGCGAGATCGCGCCGCAGCGTGTCCTTGATCGACTGGTACGCATGGCCTTCCTGGTGCAGCTTGCGGCGCAGCGTCGCTTCGGCCACGTGCAGCCGCGCGGCCATCCCGCCCGCGCCGGGCCACGACGCGGGCGGCATCCCGCGCAGCACGGTGCGCACGCGCTGCGCGAGCGCGTTCGGGTTGCGGTACTTGACGATGAAGCTGGCCGGCGCGTTGCGCAGGAACGCCTTCAGCGTCTTCGCGTTCTGCACGACCGGCAGCGTCGCGAATTCGGGATCGAAATCGACATACGAATCGGGCTGGTTGAACCGCATGTCGTCGCACAGCATCGACGGGTATTCGTGATCGGCGGGCGGCGTGTCGCAGCGGAAGCTCGCGTGCAGCACCGGAATGCGCCGTCCGATCAGCCAGCAGGTGAGCCCGTAGACGATGATGAAATAGGTCGCGTACGTGAACATCGCGGGCGCCGCGGCGCTGTTGCGGTGCACGAAGCGCAGCCGCACGCGCTGCGGGTTGGCGTCGAGCTCCGCGTGCAGGTCGTCGAGCACGCAGTGCATGAAATTCACCGCGCGCGCCATCGCGTGCAGCCCGTCCTGCGCCGACAGCGCGGCCTGGCTCATCGCGATGAAGCTGCCGCTGCGCATCGGGTGGCGATCCTGCCCGAAAAATTCGTCGTCGAGCGCGCGCGCGATGGCGTTCCACAACGCGCCGTATTGCTGCGCGGACACCCGCGCACGCGGCTGCGCCAGCAGCGCGGGCGCGATGCCGGCCTGCGCGAGCAGCGGCTCGGCAGCGACGCCGCGCCGGGTGGCGAGCGCGAGGCTGTACGCGACGAGGCTGATCGCGACGGTTCCCTTGTCTTCCTGCTTCATCGGCGCCGCCGGTATGGCAAAAACGCTCAGTGTAAATGAGCGGCGCGAGCATCGAACAGTCGCGCGTGCTTGCCTACACTTGTTGCATCGAAACGGAAGGTCGGTCGCGGCACGCGGCCGCGGGAGACAGCAGCACCATGGACGAGCTTTATACCGAAGACCAGCGGATGATTCGCGACGCCGCGCGCGCTTTTGCCACCGAGGTGCTGGCGCCGAACGCCGCGCAGTGGGACCACGACGCGCAACTGCCCGACGCCGTCGTCGCGCAGCTCGGCGAACTCGGCCTGCTCGGGATGATCGTGCCGCAGGAGCTGGGCGGCGCCTATACGGACTATGTCGCGTATGCGCTGGCCATGGAAGAAGTCGCCGCGGGCGACGCCGCGTGCGCGACGATGATGAGCGTGCACAACTCGGTCGGCTGCGGGCCGATCCTCGGCTTCGGCACGCCCGCGCAGAAGGATCGCTGGCTCGCCGAGATGGCGGCGGGCCGCATCATCGGCGCGTTCTGCCTGACCGAGCCGCAGGCCGGCTCCGAAGCGAACAACCTGCGCACGCGCGCGGAACTGCGCGATGGCAAATGGGTGCTGAACGGCGCGAAGCAGTTCGTGACCAATGGCCAGCGTGCCGGGGTCGCGATCGTTTTTGCCATGACCGATCCGGAAGCCGGCAAGCGCGGCATTTCCGCATTCCTGGTGCCGACCGACACGCCGGGCTTCATCGTCGGCAAGCCGGAGAAGAAGATGGGCATTCGCGCATCGGACACGTGCCCGATCACGCTCGAGAACTGCGCGATCCCCGAGGAAAACCTGCTCGGCAATCGCGGCGAAGGGTTGAAGATCGCGCTGTCGAACCTGGAAGGCGGCCGCATCGGCATTGCCGCGCAGGCGCTCGGCATCGCACGCGCCGCGTTCGACAAGGCGCGCCGCTACGCGGGCGAACGCGTGCAGTTCGGCAAGCCGATCGCCGAGCATCAGGCGATCCAGCAGAAGCTCGCCGACATGGCCACGCAGATCAACGCGGCGCGCCTGCTCGTGCATCATGCGGCGAAGCTGCGCACGGCCGGGCTGCCGTGCCTGTCGGAAGCATCGCAGGCGAAGCTGTTCGCGTCCGAGATGGCCGAGCGCGTGTGTTCGGATGCGATTCAGATTCACGGCGGCTACGGCTACCTGGCCGACTACGAAGTCGAGCGTCATTATCGCGACGCACGCATCACGCAGATTTACGAAGGCACCAGCGAAGTGCAACGGATGGTGATCGCGCGACAGCTTTGAGTCGCTGAATTCGTTGCGCAGGCAACGATATGAACGATCGGCGCATGAGGGTAGCGCGGTGAACGCGGCACGCAACGACGTGACCGTGCGCCGCGCGACAGGGAACCTGGGGTCTGCAGCGCATGCGCCGGATGACCGCCGGGTTTGGAGACTGGAGACGGAGACGACACGATGACGGTACAGGCATTCCTGGACGCACGCGACTTCCTGCTGCGCCATCGCACCGACTACGAAACCGCTTACCGCGATTTCGAATGGCCGGTGCTCGACGCGTTCAATTGGGCGCTCGACTATTTCGACCCGATGGCGCGCGGCAACGACAAGCCCGCGCTATGGATCGTCGACGCGGCAACCGGTACGGGCGATCCGTACTCGTTCGCGCAAATGTCCGAGCGCTCGTCGCGCATCGCGAACTGGCTGCGCGGGATCGGCGTCGTGCGCGGCGACCGGATCCTGCTGATGCTGCCCAACCGCGTCGAGCTGTGGGACGCGATGCTCGCCGCGATGAAGCTCGGCGCGATCGTGCTGCCGGCGACCACGCAACTGTCGGCCGACGACGTGCGCGATCGCGTGCGGATCGGCGGCGCTAAATACGCGATCGTCGACGAGAACGAAACCGCGAAGTTCGAACAGGCCGATCTCGGTCTCGAGCAGAAGATCGTCGCCGGCGCGCCGCGCGCAGGCTGGCTCGCGATGAACGACGGCTATGCGGCGAGCGCCGCGTTCGAGCCGGACGCCGTCACGCACGCGAATGATCCGATGCTGCTGTACTTCACGTCGGGCACGACGTCGAAGCCGAAGCTCGTCGAGCATACGCATCGCACCTACCCGGTCGGGCACCTGTCGACGATGTACTGGGTCGGTCTGCAACCCGGCGACATCCACTGGAACATCAGCTCGCCGGGCTGGGCGAAGCACGCGTGGAGCTGCTTCTTCGCGCCGTGGAATGCGCAGGCGTGCGTGTTCGCGTTCAACTACGCGCGCTTCGAGCCGAAGGTCGTGCTCGATGCGCTCGTCAAATACCAGGTGACCACGCTGTGCGCGCCGCCGACCGTGTGGCGCATGCTCGTGCAGCAGCCGCTCGCGTCGTTCGACGTGAAGCTGCGCGAGATCGTCGGCGCGGGCGAGCCGCTGAATCCCGAGATCATCGAGCGCGTGAAGAAGGCGTGGGGCATCACGATTCGCGACGGCTACGGCCAGACCGAGACGACCTGCCTGATCGGCAACTCGCCGGGCCAGCCGGTCGTCGCGGGCTCGATGGGCCGGCCGCTGCCCGGCTACCGGATCGCGCTGCTCGACCCCGATGGCGCGCCTGTCGGCGAAGGCGAGATCGCACTGCCGCTCGGCCCCGACGTGACGCGCCCGGTCGGACTGATGAACGGCTATGCGAACAACCCGGACGCGACCGCGCATGCGATGCGCGACGGCCATTACCGCACGTCGGACATCGCGATGCGCGGCGACGACGGCTACTACGTGTACGTCGGCCGCGCGGACGACGTGTTCAAGTCGTCCGACTACCGGCTGAGCCCGTTCGAACTCGAGAGCGTGCTGATCGAGCATCCGGCGATCGCGGAAGCGGCCGTCGTGCCGAGCCCGGACCCGGTGCGGCTGTCGGTGCCGAAGACGTACATCACGCTGCGGCAGGGCTACGAGGAAAGCCCGGCGCTCGCGCTGGAGATCTTCCGCTTCTCGCGCGAGAAGCTCGCCCCGTACAAGCGCATCCGCCGGCTGCAATTCGCGGAGCTGCCGAAGACCATCTCGGGGAAGATCCGCCGCGTCGAGTTGCGTCGCCGCGAGATCGAGCGCGGCGACGACGCAACGACGCGGATGCCCGGCGAGTACTGGGAAGAAGATTTCGCCGCCGAACTGAAATGACCGGCCGCGGGCCGCGCGCGCCGCATCCGCGGCGGCCGCCTGCTCCCGGATCGAACCGGCCGCGCGGTGCGATGGCGCTGCGCAGCCTACTGCAAGGAGAATGCATCGATGAACGCGAATCCGACGCCCCGCACGGGGCAAGACGTGCCGACGGTCAAGCTGCTGATCGACGGCGCCTTCGTCGAGTCCACCACGAGCGAGTGGCGCGACATCGTCAATCCGGCGACGCAGGCCGTGCTCGCGCGCGTGCCGTTCGCGACGGTGGCCGAAGTCGACGCGGCCGTGCAGGCCGCGCACGCCGCGTATGCGACGTGGAAGAACACGCCGATCGCCGCGCGCATGCGCATCATGCTGAAGTTCCAGGATCTCGTGCGCGCGAACCAGCAGCGCATCGCGAAGACGCTGACGGCCGAGCAGGGCAAGACGCTGCCCGATGCCGAAGGCGACATCTTCCGCGGCCTCGAAGTGGTCGAGCATGCGTGCTCGGTCGGCACGCTGCAGCTCGGCGAATTCGCGGAGAACGTCGCGGGCGGCGTCGACACCTATACGCTGCGCCAGCCGCTCGGCGTGTGCGCGGGCATCACGCCGTTCAACTTCCCCGCGATGATTCCGCTGTGGATGTTCCCGATGGCGATCGTGTGCGGCAACACGTTCGTGCTGAAGCCGTCGGAGCAGGATCCGCTGTCGACGATGCAGCTCGTCGAGCTCGCGCTCGAAGCCGGCGTGCCGAAGGGCGTGCTGAACGTCGTGCACGGCGGCAAGGAGGTCGTCGACGCGATCTGCACGCATCCGCTCGTAAAGGCGATCTCGTTCGTCGGTTCGACCGCCGTCGGCACGCACGTGTACAACCTCGGCAGCCAGCACGGCAAGCGCGTGCAGTCGATGATGGGCGCGAAGAACCACGCGATCCTGCTGCCCGACGCCAACCGCGAGCAGGCGATCAACGCGCTGGTCGGCGCCGGCTTCGGCGCGGCCGGCCAGCGCTGCATGGCGACCTCGGTCGCGGTGCTCGTCGGCAAGGCGCGCGACTGGCTGCCGGACATCGTCGAGAAGGCAAAGACGCTGAAGGTCAACGCGGGCTCGGAAGCGGGCACCGACGTCGGGCCGCTCGTGTCGCGCGGCGCGAAGGCGCGAGTCCTCTCGCTGATCGATGCGGGTATCAAGGAAGGCGCGAAGCTCGAGCTCGACGGCCGGGGCGTGAAGGTCCCCGGCTTCGAGGAAGGCAACTTCGTCGGTCCGACGATCTTCTCGGGCGTGAAAACCGACATGTCGGTCTACACGCATGAAATCTTCGGGCCGGTGCTGGTCGTGATGGAAGTCGACACGCTCGACGAAGCGATCGCGCTCGTCAACGCGAACCCGATGGGCAACGGCGTGGGCATCTTCACGCAGAGCGGCGCGGCCGCGCGCAAGTTCCAGAGCGAGATCGACGTCGGCCAGGTCGGCATCAACATCCCGATTCCGGTGCCGGTGCCGTACTTCAGCTTCACCGGTTCGCGCGGCTCGAAGCTCGGCGATCTCGGCCCGTACGGCAAGCAGGTCGTGCAGTTCTACACGCAGACGAAGACGGTCACCGCGCGCTGGTTCGACGACGACACGACGGCCGCCCCGGTGAATACGACGATCCGGCTGCATTGACCACGACGCATGCGATCGGCGCGCCGCGCCGATCGTGCGCGAAGCATGGGATGGGAGACACGCAATGAAAATCGGTTTTATCGGTCTGGGCCACATGGGCGCGCCGATGGCGCTGAACCTGTTGAAGGCCGGTCATGAAGTGCATGCGTTCGACCTGAGTGCCGACGCATTGCGCGCGCTGCAGGACGCCGGCGCGCAGGTGGCCGCCTCGCCGCGCGACGCCGCGTCGGGCGCGGCGTTTGTAATCACGATGCTGCCGGCCGCACCGCACGTGCGCTCGGTGCTTGCCGGC
The DNA here is from genome assembly GCF_021483755.1 of Burkholderia sp. WTPI3. Taxonomy (NCBI): domain Bacteria; kingdom Pseudomonadati; phylum Pseudomonadota; class Betaproteobacteria; order Burkholderiales; family Burkholderiaceae; genus Burkholderia; species Burkholderia sp. WTPI3. The sequence goes on from NZ_JAGIXF010000006.1 coordinate 85,362, forward strand.
GAGAACGGCGTGCTGGCCGGCCTCGGCGCCGGTGCGACCGTGATCGATTCGAGCACGATCGATCCGGCGAGCGCGCAGGCGTTCGGCGCGCTCGTGCGCGAGCACGGCGGCGCGTTCGTCGATGCACCTGTGTCGGGCGGCACCGGCGGTGCGGCGGCCGGCACGCTGACCTTCATGGTCGGCGGCAGCGACGTCGACTTCGAGCGCGTGAAGCCGGTGCTCGCCGGGATGGGCAAGAACATCGTCCATTGCGGCGCGACGGGGATGGGGCAGGTCGCGAAGGTCTGCAACAACCTCGTGCTCGGCATTTCGATGGCGGCCGTGTCGGAGGCGATGTCGCTCGGCGTCGCGCTCGGCATCGACCCGAAGGTGCTGGCCGGCATCGTCAACACGTCGACCGGCCGCTGCTGGAGCTCGGACACCTACAACCCGTATCCGGGCGTGATCGCCACGGCGCCGTCGTCGCGCGGCTACAGCGGCGGCTTCGGCACCGACCTGATGCTGAAGGATCTCGGCCTCGCGAACGATGCCGCGAAGCAGGCGCGCCAGCCCGTATATCTCGGCGCGCTCGCGCAGCAGCTGTACCAGACGATGAGCAGCCGCGGCGACGGACAACTCGATTTCTCGGCGGTGATCCGCCTGTATCAACCGCCCACGAAGAAGGACGCCTCATGATCGAACTGGACTACATCGACGACGGCGCGATTGCGTGCGCGACGCTCAAGCGTCCGCCCGCGAACGCCTTTACCGCCGACGGTCTGCGGCAGCTGCAGCAAACCGTCACCGAATTGAACGCGAACCCGCACGTGCGTGCGCTGGTGATCACCGGCGACGGCCCGAAGTTCTTCAGCGCCGGCGCCGACCTGAACACGTTCGCCGACGGCGACCGCGGGGTCGCGCGCGCGATGGCCGCGCGTTTCGGCGCGGCGTTCGAGGCGCTGCACGACGCGCGCGTCGTGACGATCGCGGCGATCAACGGCTATGCGATGGGCGGTGGTCTCGAATGCGCGCTCGCGTGCGACCTGCGCATCGCCGAGACGCATGCGCAGATGGCGCTGCCCGAGCCGTCGGTCGGCCTGCTGCCGTGCGGGCTTGGCACGCAGACGCTGCCCTGGCTCGTCGGCGAAGGCTGGGCGAAGAAGATCATCCTGGCCGGCACGCGCGTCGATGCGGCCACCGCGCTGCGGATCGGCCTCGTCGAGGACGTGGTCGAGAGCGGCGCGGCACGCGATGCGGCGCTGGCGCTTGCGCGCAACGTCGCGCGGCAGAGCCCGCACGCGGTGGCGTACAGCAAGGAGCTGATCGGTCTCGCGCGCCGCGGCGTGCCGCGCAGCGCGGCGCTTGCCGTCGAGCGCGAACGCTTCGTCGACCTGTTCGACACGAACGATCCGCGCGAAGGCGTGGCCGCGTTTCTCGGCAAGCGCGCGCCGCAATGGCATACCGATGAAGAGGCGCAACGATGAGCACGCCGGCCATGACTCATGACAGCTTCGCGCAACCGGCGCCGGAGGTGCTGTTTCGCGTGGTGAACCGCGTGGCGCTGATCACGCTGAACCGGCCGGCCGCGCTCAACGCGTTGTCGTATCCGATGATCGGCGAGCTGGCCGCGCTGCTCGAACGCTGCCGCACCGATGACCAGATCGTCGCGGTGGTGCTGCGCGGTGCGGGCGAGAAGGGCTTCTGCGCAGGCGGCGACGTGCGTGCGCTGTACAGGATGGTCACGCAGCGCGAGACCTGGCTGCCGTTCTTCGTTGACGAATACCGGCTCGACTACGCGATTCATACGTTCCCGAAGCCGGTCGTCGCGCTGATGGACGGCGTGACGATGGGCGGCGGGATGGGGCTCGCGCAGGGCGCTGCGCTGCGCGTCGCGACCGAGCGCAGCAAGATCGCGATGCCCGAGACGCGCATCGGCCTCGTGCCCGACGTCGGCGCGACGCATTTCCTGTCGCGCATGCCGGCCGAGCTCGAACTGTACGTGGGGCTGACGGGCGCGATGCTGTCGGGCGCCGACGCGCTGAGCGCGAAGCTCGCGGACCTGTGCGTGCCGTCGTCGTGGCTCGATACGTTCGAGACGCGCATCGAGAGCGTCAAATGGGACGGCGACGTGTTGCCGGCGCTGCGCAAGGTGTTCGAGCCGCCGTGCAACGTCGTGCCGCATGCGGCGCTCGATAGCCAGATGCCGTGGATCGTCCGTCACTTCGACAAGCGTTCGACCGTCGAGCGGATCGTTGCGACGCTGAAGCAGGATCTTGCGCGCGACGAGCTGTCGCGTGAGCATCGTCAATGGCTGCAGGCGACGCTCGATGCGCTCGCAGGCCACTCGCCGACGATGCTGTGCGTGACGCGCGAAGCGCTGCTGCGCGGCCGGCAGATGACGCTTGCCGAGTCGTTCCGGATGGAGCTCGGCATCGTTGCGCGCGCAATCGAGGAAGGCGACTTCTGCGAAGGCGTGCGTGCGCATCTCGTCGACAAGGATCGCAAGCCGCGCTGGGCGCCCGCGTCGCTCGTCGAATTGCGCGCCGAGCGCGTGCGGCATTTCCTGACGTCGCCGTGGAAGGTGTTCACGCATCCGCTCGCCGATCTCGGCGCGGCGTGATGACCCGACGCGCCCGCGCGGCGCGTCGGTTTCACCCTGTTTTCTTTCTTTGCATCGTCGGTCAGCGCTCGATCATCGGCGGCACCGCCTGCACGAGCGCGTCGATCACGCAGCGCGTCTTGCGTGGCAGATAGCGCGTTTTCGGCCAGATCGCATGAATGTCGCCTTCGCAGACGAAGCAGCGATCGAGCACGACGGCCATCTCGCCGCGCTTCACGTAATGGTCGAGCAGCCAGCTCGGCAGCCATGCGATCCCGAACCCCGATGCGCCGGCCGCCGCGATCGCCTGCACGTCGTCGAAACTCAGTTGATGCTGCATGTCGACACGCACCGTCGAGCCGTCCGGCGCGCGCAGGTCCCACGGCTGCGCGACGCCCGAGCGTGAATACGCGATCGTCCGGTGATGCCTCAGGTCGTCGAGCGTTTGCGGCATGCCGTAGCGCGCGAGATACGACGGCGCCGCACCGAGGCTGCCGTATTGCGTGCCGAGCCGCCGCACCGCGAGGCTTGTGCTGTCCGCGAGCGTGCCGATGCGCACCGCGAGATCGATCCCTTCCTCGACGAGATCCACGAAACGATCCGTGATCGACACGTCGATCCGCAGATGCGGATAGGTGCGTGCGAGGTCGAGCACGATCGGCGTCACGCAGTGGTGTCCGAATGCGAGCGGCACGCTCAGCCGCAGCTTGCCGCGCGCTTCGTTGCGGCCGCAATCGAGATCGGCTTCGGCCGCTTCTAGCTCCGCCAGCGCGCGCACGCAGCGGTCGTAGTACGCCTGGCCGTCGTCGGTCAGGCTCTGGCTGCGCGTCGTGCGCTGCAGCAGCCGTGCGCCCAGCCGCTTCTCGAGCCGTGCGATCGCCTTGCCGACTGCCGAGCGCGTCATGTCGAGCCGTTCGGCGGCAAGCGCGAAGCTGCCGGATTCCACGACCTGGACGAAAGTCGTCACGCCGTCGAGTCTGTCGGTCATGATGGTTGCGTTGATTGCGTCCTGTGATTCCCGAGTTTCGAGAAATCCAAGCATCAATGGGGAGAAGAATTCTCACTATAGTACCGATTCCCGTACCGCGTGCGTCGCCGGCCGCGCGCGGCGAATCCTTCTCACTTGGAGGCGCGAGGCCCGTTCCACGGCCGGCGCGCATGACACATGACGCTATCCGACTCCCGCAGGAATGCGGTCGCACTGGCGGCCGTTTGTCTCACGTCGCTGATGTTCGGCCTCGAGATCTCGAGCGTGCCGGTGATCCTGCCGACGCTCGAACACGTGCTGCACGGCGACTTCAACGGCATGCAGTGGATCATGAACGCGTACACGATCGCGTGTACGACGGTGCTGATGGCGGCCGGCACGCTCGCCGACCGGTTCGGCCGCAAGCGCGTGTATGTGATCGGCACCGTGCTGTTCGGCGCGACATCGCTGCTGTGCGGGCTCGCGCCGAACGTGCCGGTGCTCGTCGCCGGCCGGCTGCTGCAGGGCGCGAGCGGCGGCGCGATGCTGATCTGCCAGATCGCGGTGCTGTCGCACCAGTTTCGCGAAGGGCGCGAGCGTGGCCGCGCATTCGGGATCTGGGGGATCGTGTTCGGGATCGGTCTCGGTTTCGGGCCGATCGTCGGCGGCGCGATCGTCGCGCTGGCGAACTGGCCGTGGGTGTTCCTCGTCCATGCGCCGCTCGCGGCCGTCGCGCTCGTGCTGATCGGTGGTGCCGTGCAGGAGTCGCGCGATCCGCATGCGGGCACGCTCGACGTCGCCGGCATCGTTACGCTGTCGCTCGCCGTGCTCGGGCTCGCGTTTTACATCACGCAAAGCGCGGAGTTGGGGCTCACGAGCGCGGCCGGCCTTGGCGTGCTCGGCGCGACCGGGCTCGCGGCGGCCGGGTTCGTCGTCGCGGAGCGCGTGAGCGCGCGGCCGATGTTCGACTTCTCCGTGTTCCGGATCCGCGCGTTCACCGGTGCGATCTTCGGTTCGATGGGGATGAACTTCAGTTTCTGGCCGTTCATGATCTACCTGCCGATCTGGTTTCAGGTCGCGCTCGGCTACGACAGCGTGACGGCCGGCCTCGCGCTGCTCGCGTATACGCTGCCGACGCTCGTCGCGCCGCCGTTCGGCGAACGGCTCGCGCTGCTACGGGCCGGGGTCGTGATTCCGGGCGGCTTGTTCACGATCGCGGCCGGCTTCGCGCTGATGCCGGGATCGGCAGCGGTGTCGATCCGCGAGCTGGCTCACGATGCTGCCGGGCTGCGTGGTCGCCGGCATCGGGGCTCGCTGCACGCCGGTCCAACCACGACGACGGGCGCGGTGCCGAGCGCGCGGGCCGGTATGGCGTCCGGTATCGACATGAGCGCGCGGATGATTTCGCTCGCGCTGAACATCGCGGCGATGGGTTTCGTACTGGTCGCGGGGATCGTCGCGAGCCTGAAGGCAGGCGTCGCGGGGGCGGTCGATGCGGCGGCGCTGCGCACGCTTGCGCAGGAGATCGCGGCGGGGCGCACCGACGGGCTGCAGGCGATCGCACCGGCGCTTGCAAAGGCCGATCCGGGCGGCACGGCGCTGCATGCGGCGCTCGTGCACGGGTTTGGTTGGGTGATGGTGTACGGCGCGGCCGGCGTGGCGTTGCTAGCGACCGCAAGTGCGGTGGCGTTCGCGCCGGTGCGGCGTGGGGCGACGGTGTGTGAATGATGGGGCAGGTGCGCGGTGACCTTACCCCTCTGAAGTATCCGACGGTAAAGTTAGTGGCAAGGCCGCAGGAGAACCCTTGTCATGAAGAAGTCGCGGTTCAGCGAAGAGCAGATTATCGGGGTGCTGAAGGAAGCCGACGCAGGCATGAAGGTCGCAGACCTGTGCCGCAAACACGGGAGGTATCCGGAATTTAGTGTGTGAGGCGGGTTGAGATTCAGACTCCAATGTTGAATCGTTCCGGGTAAAGCAGCGCAAACTGGGTCATCGCGCTCTTCCAATCGTGCCGGGAACCGGTCCACTTGGCCACGACGTTGCGCAGCGCCAGCCAGATCAGTTTGAGCGCGGCCTCGTCCGACGGGAAGTGGCCGCGCGCCTTGATGATCTTCCGAAGCTGCATGTGCAGCGACTCGATCGCGTTGGTCGTGTATACAATTTTCCGGATGTCAGGTGCGAAGGCGTAGAACGGAATCACCTGATCCCAGGCCCGGGCCAGGGGCGGCAATCGGGGGGTATTTCGTACCCCACGGGCTCGCGTCACGCATCCAGCGCCACGGTGGCCGCTTCGGCCGACGGTGCCCGATAGACCTCCTTGAGCGCCGCTGCAACCGATTTCCTGTCTTTCCAGCTGGCGAAGTCCAGCGAGTTCCGATCAGATGCACGATGCAGGTCTGGACCGTCGTTTCCGGGAACACCGTGTTGATCGCTTCCGGGAAGCCCTTCAAGCCATCGACCACGGCGATCAGGATGTCCTGCACGCCGCGCAGCTTCAGGTCGTTCACCACCCGCAGCCAGAACTTGGCCCCCTCGGTCTGCTCGATCCAGGCCCAGCACGTCACGCGTGCCGTCGCGGCGCACGCCCAGCGCCAGGTAGATCGCCTTGTTGCGCACAACGCCTTCGTCGCGGATCTTGACGCAGGCCGTCGAAGACTGACCGGATACATCGGCTCGAGCGGCCGCTGCTGCCACTCACGCACTTCGTCGATCACCGCGTCAGTGACGGTGCTGATGAAGTCCGGCGACACTTCGATGCCGCCCTCTCCTGCAGGAAGCCCTGAATCTCCACCGCTCATGCCGCGGGCGGACATCGCGATGATCTTGTCGTCGAAGCCGGTAAAGCGCCGTTCGCCCTTGGCGATCAGCACCGGATCGAAGGTGCCTTCGCGGTCGCGCGGAATCTCGACGTCGAGCAGGTCGTCATCGGTCGCGATGCGCTTGCGGCTGGTGCCGTTGCGATGGTTCGTGCTGCCGGCCGGCTTGGCTTCGCCCTTCTCGTAGCCGAGGTGGTGGGCCAACTCGCCGCCCAGTGCGCGCTCGAAGATCGCCTTCTTGAGCGCCGCGAGCTGCTCGTTGATCGTCGCCCGGTCCAGCGTTCCGGGCACCAGTTGCTTGATCAGTTCCGGGTCCAGGTTCAAGCCCTTGCCCGGTTCTATCGTCACTTCTTCCTTGCGTTTGCGTGGCATAAAAGTGGCTCCTTGGCCGTCAGTTTATGCATCACACACAAAAGACCGGATAGGCTCCAAACACGGCATATCGGATGCGACGTTCTATATATATGGACTGCTCCCAATAGCAAACGGAATTGACAGCCACGGAAGTCGATTGCGTACATATATCCGGCGTCAGGGCAAAGCCCAGCGCCCAACTGGAGTTCCGCGCGTGCAGGCCTCAACAACTGGAAGACCTCGAGGGCCGTTATAAAAGTCAGGTTCCCTGCTCGCCGGATCGACCGGAGTGCCATTCGTCAATTCATCAACGCATCGTAGTGACGTCGGGAGCTACACTGCTTTCTGATACGACTGGCCGGTTGCAAGCATCGACCAGATGACACGGGCCATCTTGTTCGCGATCGCCACGATGGCTCGATTTGCGCATCGCCTGGCCTGCAACGTAAGAGCCCAGGTGTGCTTTCTGTCGTGTTTGGTCGGTGCGGTTCGGAGTACTGCGCGTGCACCGTGTATGAGTAAGGTCCGTAAGTGTCGGTCGCCTCGCTGGCAGGTCTCGCTGGCCTTGAACACTGCATCGATACGCCTGTCGAATCCGGTGATGCGTTTGTCCAGTTCGCGCAACTGGTCCATCAGATCGGCCAGTATCTCGCGCGCGAGTGGCGTTAGGGCGTTCGTGATGTCTGCGACGATGGCCGGAATCCCCCGGCGCGCATGCGTGATCGATTGCGCGAATACGATGCCTCGCTCTGCGAGAATGCCGCGCATCTGACTCACCAGCCCGGTCCGATTGCTCACGAGGCGACTACGAGCGCGGTGAAGACTTTGAACATCTTGTTGCTCGACGGACTTGATTGGCACGAACCGCATTGATGGTCGCTGCAATGCCTCGCAGATCGCCTCAGCATCGTTGCCGTCAGTCTTGTTGCCCTTCACGAAAGGTTTCACGAATTGCGGGCTGATGAGTTTTACCGTGTGGCCTTGCTGCTGAAACTGCCGTGCCCAATGATGGGCGCTTGAGCAGGCTTCCATCCCGATAGTGCATGGTGCAAGTCGAAGAACCAGTTCAGTCGGTTGGGCGTGGCCAACGCGACGTCGCAGCACAAGCGTGCCTGCGGCATCCACGCCGTGCAGTTGGAAGACATTCTTTGCAAGATCGATGGCAAGGAACCGAATAATTTCCATGACGATACTCCTATGAACGGTAACGTCAGCAGTTACGATACGCCTGCCGGAGCAGTCCATACCATTAACTGGCGTAGCCGTTACGGCGGCATGGATGTATCGGAAGCGCGACGATTGCGGCAACTAGAGGAGGAAAATCAGCGGCTCAAGCGGCTGGTGGCCGACCAAGCGCTGGACATCCAGGTTCTGAAGGACGTTCTCGGAAAAAAGTGAGTTCGCCCGCGCAGCGCCGAGAAGTCGTGCAACAGGTAATTGAACAACACGACTATTCGGAGCGCCGGGCGTGTGCGCTCATTGGCCTGAATCGCCGAACGTTCCGGCGGCCGGCGCCGCCTGACGCCGACCACGAAGTGCGGCAACGGCTGCGCGAGCTGGCACAGGAGAGGCCACGGTTTGGCTCGCCCCGCCTGCATGTCTTGCTACGTCGAGAGGGTCTGGTCCAGAACCACAAGCGCACTGAGCGGCTGTACCGCGCAGAAGGCCTATCGCTTCGCCTGAAGCGTGGAAAGAAACGCCCGAGTCATCTACGCGTGGTCATGCCGACGCCCAACGGCGCAGACGAAAGCTGGGCGATGGACTTTGTTGCTGACGCGCTGGTGCATGGCTGACGCATACGCATGTTGACGATCATCGACACGCGGAACCGCGAGTGCCCGCACATCGAGGTCGACTTCTCGCTAACGGGTGTACGCGTGGCGCGTGTGCTCGAGCAGTTGCGGCAACGAGGACGATGTCCCAATCTGATTCAGGTGGATAACAGGCCGGAGTTCGTCAGCAAGGCGCTCGATGCCTGGGCGCACGAACATGGCGTCAAGCTGCAGTTCATCCGTCCAGGCAAGCCGGTGGAAAACGCGCACATCGAAAGCGTCGATCCTGCTTCGGGTGTCCGCATCGACGATCGGGCGGATCGCCGCGAACAGCGGCGCGGCGTCGGTGTAGCACCGGCCGTAACCGAGATTGAACGCGTAGTCGAAGTCGGGCGGGTTGCTGCCCCGGTTGTGCTGCAGAATCGTTTCGAGCTTGTCGAGCGCCTTCGCCGCGCGCGCTTCTGGCGACGCGGCGGCCTCGTATTCGTCCCACAGCGCGCGATCGAGGCCGGCCGTCAGCGTCAGCAGGTCGTCGCGTTCCTGCGTGCTCTTGTCCGGATGAGCGGTCTGCTCGATCGCGGGGATGTCGCCGTGCAGCGCTTCGCCGAGGTCGTGCACGACGCACAGCTTCAGCAGTTTCAGCGTGTCGACGTTCGACAGCGCGTCGGCGAACGCGAGTGCCATCAGGCACAGCCGCCAGCTGTGCTCGGCCGTGCTTTCGGGACGGCCGGACGAAGTGTGGCCGCTGCGCAGCACGTCTTTCAAGCGTTCGGTTTCGCGCAGGAAATCGAGCCGCGCGTGGAGGGTGTCGAGGGTCATGGCCGAAGGATTGCTTGAATCGAGCCGCCAAGCGTACGCCGCGCGGACGCGATGCGTCCACGCATGAAATATGTGTGCCGAGTGCCGAGTGCCGCGGCAGGCGTGAGCGCTACAGTGTTTCGACGAGTCGCGCGGCGGAGCCGTCCGACAGCATCATCCGCGTCCACCGGCAGGTGCTGCCGCAGATCGGCACGACGCGCGACGCATTGGCGCCGGTCGCGAATTCGACGCTCGGCGGCCCGGCGCGATCGTGCCAGCCGAGCGGATCGAGCGTGGCCTCCATGCGGACGATCTCCGGCGACGCGTAGCGCCACAGCGACGTGCCGAGCAGCATCGACAGCGGCAGCGAGAACTCGGCCGCGCGCGACGGCGAGCACGCGAGCAGGCGGCGCGTGAGGTCGCAGACGAGATGCATGCGCCCCGTGCTGCCCGCGATGAGCCGCGCGAGCGCCTGATCACCCGCCGAATCGAGCCGCGCGGCAAGCAACTGCTCGGCGGTCGCGCGCTCGTCGGGCGACATCTGCTGGATGCCGGCTTCCCAGCGCGAGATCGTCGATTGCGCGACGCCGAACAGTTCGGCCGCATGGCTCTGCTTCACGCGGTGCAGCGCACGCCAGCGCTTCAACTGCGGGCCGAGCGGCGGGGTGTGAAGCGGCGAGGGCGTCATGGCGATGCTCCGGTTTGCGTGCGTGGTGCGCGTGCAGGCATGGCGGCCGTCGACGGTGGCCGTTACATGATCCGCAGGCCGCCGTTCGCCTGGATCGCGACGAACGCGATCGGCACGAGCACGATGCCGCCCAGCACGAGCACGCCGTCGGCGGCGACCGTAACCGGCGTCGCGAGGATCCGCAAGCCCATGCCGACTGCGGACGGCGATTCGGTGATGTACACGACATAGCGTTGATTGAAGGCCTGCGCCGTCTTGTCGTTGACCTTGTCCTTGGCGGCGAAGCCGTCGGTCGAGTAGCGCTTGCCGCTGATGTCGCCTTCCAGCACGAGACCGGCTTTCGCGACGGTGAAGCCGTCCGCGGCCGCGGCCTGTTGATCGTCCGACGACGCTTCCTTCGGCAACACGATCCGGTAGTGGCCCGTCACGCTGCTGCCGCTCGCGTGGAAGCCGGCAAACGCGGTGTGCAGCGCCTTTCGGTAGCCGGACATCAGCACGGGCCGCAGTGACGCCGGGAGATCGAAGATGTAGTGGTAATCCGTGCCGAGGACGACGAGCTTCTTGCCGTCTTCGGTGATCATGAAGGCGGATACCTGTTCGTGGTACTGGCTGTCCTTGTATAGCTTCGGCGTGAAACAGCCGGACAGCGGGAGGCAGGCCGAAGCCATGCCGGCGGCCAGCAGGCGCCGGCGCGTGATCGATATGCGCATTTCTTGTTGTCCCGTCTTTGCGGTTTGGAGCGGCTTTCGCCCTCGGAGCCGCGATTCTCGCGTATCCGGCGCGCGTTGTCGAACGGGAAATCTGCCGCGGCAGCGAACGGTGTGCGGCGCGAACTGCGGGTTCGGCCGTGTGCGCGGACGATCCGGGGCCGCGCCGGCATGGTTTTCGGCGGGCTTTCAACTGGCTCCTCCATATCTTATTATTCGGCCAGAGCGGCGCGCGCCGGCCGTGATCGGTCATGTCGACGCATGACGCGCCGGCAAGCATTGCCGCTTTTTGATTGCCGCGCCTTACGATGTGCGGTCGACAAGACACGGAACGCGTGACCAGCGCGTATCCCGAAAAGAACCTGAGAGGGTGCGATGGTCCGATTGGTCTTGCTGCTGCTGGGCATCGAATATCTGCGAACGCGCTGGCGCGGGCTGACCGTGCTGGGCTGGCTGTGGGTTGCCGCTGGCGTGGGTATCTTCGTCGATGCGCTCGACGGCGCGCTGCATTTTCCGATCGAGCTGTTCGCGTGGCTGTTCCTGATCGAGGGGCTTGCGACGCTCGCGGTGGCCGGCAGCGGCGTGGGCGGCCAGCGCATCCTGCGCTACGTGAAGGGCATCGTGGTGGTGGTGGCCGCCGGACTCGTGTTCGCGGGTCATCATCATGGCCACTTCCTGCTTTCGATGATTTTCGGCACGCTGTTCCTTGTCGACGGGGTGCTGCAATGCACCTCCGCATGGATGGTGCGTTACCGGCGCTGGAACGTCGCATTCGCATGGGGCGTCGTCGAGATCCTGCTCGCGATCTTCTTCTACCAGCCGTACCCGACCCACTATGCGGGCACTGTGCCGTACTGCCTCGGGCTGCTGCTGATGTTCGGCGGGATGCACATGCTGAGCCTCGCCGCGCGCGTGCGGCGGCTGACGCGCAACCCGGCGTTCGTCACGTCGCCCGCGCCGGCGATCGTGCCCGACATCGACGCCGCACCGGACATCCCGCGCTTCACGCAATCCGAATGGGATGGCCCGCCGGCCGATCACGAGCACGCGCTCACCGTGCACGTGTGGACGCCGACCGGCACATCGAAGGCCGAAGCGCAGCGCTATCCGGTGATCGACCGCTACATCGCGGCGGTGGACGTCAATGGCGTGATCTCGACCGGCCATGCGGCGCTCGAGTCGCCCGAGGGCATCTACATCAGCCTGTATCCGGCCGTCGAAATCGATCGTTCTCCGGACGAGTTCACGCGGATCCTGCGCGCGACGCGCGAGAACGACGTGCCCGGCCTGTTTCAGCCCGACTACGCGACCGAGTCGAAGGCGTGGTGCCCGTCGACCGTGCGCGTGCGAATCCGTAACTACGATCCGGCGAAGCTGGACGCGTTCTGGTCGTCGTATCGGCAGACGGTGACGTACAACCTCACGCACCGGAACTGCTCGAGCACCGTGTCGAACGCGCTCGAAGCCGCGCTGGATGGCGCGGTGTGGCGGCTCAAGGGCACGCGGGCCGGGTGGGGCGCGTTCGTGCGGCTGCTGCTCACGCCCGAGCTGTGGGTAGCCGCGCAGATCCGCAAGCGCGCGGTGACGATGGCATGGACGCCCGGGCTTACGCTCGACTATGCGCGCGCGCTCAGCATGCTGGCCGATCCGCGGCCGTTCGCGTGGTGGAAGGTCGCGCGCTCGGCCGTGAAGGCGATCATGGCGTCGCGCCGTGCGTGGCGCGAGCAGGACAGTGCGGCATTGTCGCCGGGCGGATCGGAAGCCGCGTCGATGAAATAATCACGTGGCGCCGGACGAGGGTCCGGCGCGACAGGGGCCGCCGTCGGGCGATTCGGCGCCGCGCCCGCCATCAGAACCTGCATGACGAACAACAATGATCACGACGAGCGCATTCCGCATCCTGATTCCCGTTTCCGTGGCGCTGGCGGGCGTCGGTCTCGCGCATGCGAGCGCCGACGAGGTGCCGCGCATGAGCGATGACGTTTACCGCACGTCGGTGTCGTTCTGCTCGAACGTCGCGGCCGACCAGAAGATCGAGTGCCAGGGCGACATGATCGCCGCAGGCAGCCGGATCGTCGCGGCGATCGGCGGCCTGCCGCCGTCTTCCGCCATCACGATCGACGAGGCTGCGCGCGGCAAGCTGCCAGCCGCGGAACGCAAAGGGCTCGCGCCCGTCGAGGCCGGCGCGATCGACAAGGACGATGACCTGGCCGGGCTGGCCGGCATGGTGCGGCTGTGCGACGTGTACGAATCCGAACCGGCGTCGCGCGCGCGGCATCACACCGCGCTCAAGCAGCAGGCGCCGGATGCGGCGCCGCGCGTCGAGGCACTGCTGGCCGATTCGTCGACGGCGGCGCGCCAGCGCGTGAGCATCGGCGTGTGGCAGATCCTCGCGCTCGAAGGCCCCGAGTCGGCCGCGCGTGCGTGCACGCAGCTCGGCAGCGGGTCGTGAGCGGCGGGCGAACGAACATATTTCGTTCATCTTCATATTGATGCCATCTGGCAGCGGCCACAATCGCGGGCAGCCATTCGACAATCTTGCGGCGCATCCTGCGACCGCAAGCCTTTTCCGAGGAAACGCCATGCTCAAGATGCTCGCCCGCGCCGCGGCCGCACTCGCCGTCGCATCCGCCTCGCTCCATGCCGCCGCTCAGACCAGCTACGACTACCTGCTGCTCGCGGCATCGTGGGAGCCCGGCTTCTGCGCGTCGCACGACACGCCGGAGTGCGCGAACCTCGCCGGCTCGTATGCGGCGACGAGCCTGTCGCTGCATGGCCTGTGGCCGAACAGGTACGACGGCAACCAGCCGTTCTACTGCGGCGTGCCGCAGAGCGACGTCGATCTCGACAACGGACACCAGTGGTGCAGCATGGATGCGTATCCGGTCAGCACCGCGACCCGCAACACGCTGTCGACGTACATGCCGGGCGTCGCATCGTGTCTCGACAAGCATGAATGGTTCAAGCACGGCACCTGTTCGAATTCGGCATCGCCCGATACGTACTGGAACCAGGCGACCGGCATGATCAGCCGGCTCGGCAACACGTCGTTCAACGCTTATCTTCAGGCGAACGCCGGCAAGACCGTGACGCGTAATCAACTGCTGTCTGCGTTCGAAGGCGCGTTCGGCAGCAATACGCGCAGTGCGGTGTCGCTGAAGTGCACGAAGACCAACGGCGTCAGTTACTTCACCGAAGCGTGGATCGCGGTGAAGACGAACGCGACCGCGCAGTTTCCGGGCGCGGCATCGCTCGTGACGGACGGCAATACGCAGGGGACGTGCCCGACGTCGGGCGTATATGTCGCGAAGTGATGCGGGATGCGCCGGCCGGAAAGGTTTAGGTCGGCGCAGCGCGGGCGTTATGTGGCTATGCGAGCAGCCGAAGTGCGTCCGCGAGTGAAAGCACCGTCGTGCGTGTCTCGAACGCGGTAGCGAACAGATGCTCGTGCACGACCTCGTCCGGGTCGTAGCAGCAGTCCTTCACCGTATAGAGCCGGAAATCGGCGTCGCTTGCATGCGCAACCGACGACAGCACGACACCGGTCGATGCGATCCCGACCAGGATCAGCGTGTCGATGCCCTGCGCGATGAGTCGCGGCTGCAGATCGGTGCGGAAGAACACGCTCGCGCGATGCGCGGCGATCAGCGGCTCGCTGTCCAGCCGTCCGAGCTCCGGGCACGGGCCGTCGTCGACGAACAGGCCGAGCTGTTTGATCCCCTGGCCGTTCTTGTTGCGCGGACTGACTTCCGGATAACCGGGGCTGAAGTGGAGATTCGCGAAACAGACGTGGACGCCGGCGGCGCGCGCCGCGTCGCACAGCTTGCGTGTGTTGGCGAGCAGGGTGGGGGCGGCTGACGGGAAGAGGCCGAGGATGTCGGTCTGGTAGTGCATCACGATCAATGCCGTCTGGGCCGGCACGATCGGTGGAAGCGGCGCGTGCGTGCGGCCGTCCGGGCCGGTGTGGTCGTTCGTTGCGGCATCTGAAGCGTGTTCCGGTTGCATGACTGATGCTCTCCCATGAGTCACTTCGGTGTTTTCAGAAAATCGATCGCTACGGATACGTCGTGAACCATTCCATTCGAGCGCCAACGTGCCGGGGCTCGGGCAATATAAACCGACATGTCATTGCGGGGGCGAGCAAGCGGGCGAGTGTCGGGTTGGCTTCGACGGGAGAGTTCGGAGGTATCCGGAATTTAGTGTGTGAGGCGGGTTGAGATTCAGACTCCAATGTTGAATCGTTCCGGGTAAAGCAGCGCAAACTGGGTCATCGCGCTCTTCCAATCGTGCCGGGAACCGGTCCACTTGGCCACGACGTTGCGCAGCGCCAGCCAGATCAGTTTGAGCGCGGCCTCGTCCGACGGGAAGTGGCCGCGCGCCTTGATGATCTTCCGAAGCTGCATGTGCAGCGACTCGATCGCGTTGGTCGTGTATACAATTTTCCGGATGTCAGGTGCGAAGGCGTAGAACGGAATCACCTGATCCCAGGCCCGGCGCCAGAGGGCGGCAATCGGGGGGTATTTCGTACCCCACGGGCTCGCGTCGAACGCATCCAGCGCCACGGTGGCCGCTTCGGCCGACGGTGCCCGATAGACCTCCTTGAGCGCCGCTGCAACCGATTTCCTGTCTTTCCAGCTGGCGAAGTCCAGCGAGTTCCGGATCAGATGCACGATGCAGGTCTGGACCGTCGTTTCCGGGAACACCGTGTTGATCGCTTCCGGGAAGCCCTTCAAGCCATCGACCACGGCGATCAGGATGTCCTGCACGCCGCGCAGCTTCAGGTCGTTCACCACCCGCAGCCAGAACTTGGCCCCCTCGGTCTGCTCGATCCAAAGGCCCAGCACGTCACGCGTGCCGTCGCGGCGCACGCCCAGCGCCAGGTAGATCGCCTTGTTGCGCACAACGCCTTCGTCGCGGATCTTGACGCGCAAGGCGTCGAAGAACACGACCGGATACATCGGCTCGAGCGGCCGCTGCTGCCACTCACGCACTTCGTCGATCACCGCGTCAGTGACGGTGCTGATGAAGTCCGGCGACACTTCGATGCCGTACATCTCCTGCAGGAAGCCCTGAATCTCCCGCACGCTCATGCCGCGGGCGTACATCGCGATGATCTTGTCGTCGAAGCCGGTAAAGCGCCGTTCGCCCTTGGCGATCAGCACCGGATCGAAGGTGCCTTCGCGGTCGCGCGGAATCTCGACGTCGAGCAGGTCGTCATCGGTCGCGATGCGCTTGCGGCTGGTGCCGTTGCGATGGTTCGTGCTGCCGGCCGGCTTGGCTTCGCCCTTCTCGTAGCCGAGGTGGTGGGCCAACTCGCCGCCCAGTGCGCGCTCGAAGATCGCCTTCTTGAGCGCCGCGAGCTGCTCGTTGATCGTCGCCCGGTCCAGCGTTCCGGGCACCAGTTGCTTGATCAGTTCCGGGTCCAGGTTCAAGCCCTTGCCCGGTTCTATCGTCACTTCTTCCTTGCGTTTGTGTGGCATAAAAGTGGCTCCTTGGCCGTCAGTTTATGCATCACACACAAAAGACCGGATAGGCTCGAGAGTTCGGACAAGAGCGGCCATTTCGCGATTACGAGTTTATACTCCCCGGCCCGGCAATCTGCGTGATACGACAAGGCCAAATGAAGGCAAGAGAATTGTTCATTGCTTCGCTAGGAGCGTTGGTGTTGATTCAACCTTCACCATCCTTCTCGCAAGACATCAACGGGAAAAATCTCTATATACAGAGATGCGCTATGTGCCATGGCGCAGACATCAAGGGCACCGGGCCATTGGCCAAGAAAAGCAATCCTGCCACGCCTGACCTCACAACTGCAGCGTTCAAAAAGCGACTCCGTGATTATCCAGGCGTCATTGTTTCATCGGTAATACTTCGTCCGAACGGGGACCTGATTCCGAGAACTTTGAGGGAGAACGGCGTAAAGCTGGCGCCGCACTCCTGGACCGTTCAGGATTTTCGCGATCTGAATAAATACATGAGCGACGTGATTTCCCAAAGCCCATGATTCCGTGTTGACCGTCTGGTCGCGATGGGTCGATTGCCGCCGATGGCCGAATTCCACCATCGAGCAAGCCGGCGCGCGCCGAAACGAATCTGCTGCCACAGCGCCAGGCGAGGCACGCTCGACTTCGACGCCTCAAAAAATCGACCGCCCCGTATACGTCGTCAGCCACTCCAGCGCCAACGTCCCCGCCAGCGAGTTCCCGTTCGCATCAAGCCCCGGCGCCCACACGCACACGGCCATTTCCCCCGGCAGCACCGCAACGATCCCGCCGCCGACGCCACTTTTCGCGGGCAAGCCAACGCGATAAACGAAATCGCCCGCCGCATCATAAGTGCCGCAAGTCAGCATCAACGCCGACAGCCGCTTCGCCGAACTCGCATCGACGATCCGCTCGCCGGTAACCGGCGCGACACCACCATTCGCGAGAAACAGCGCGGCTTGCGCGAGTTCGACGCAGTTCATCGTGATCGCGCATTGCCGGCAATACGCATCGACCACCGTCTCGGGCGGCATCTGCATGTTGCCGAAGCTCGCCATGAAATGCGCCATCGCGCGGTTGCGTTCCGCGTGCTGGAGCTCCGACAGCGCGACGCGCGAATCGTAGTCGATATCGACCGCGCCGATCAGGCGCCGCACGAATTCGACGAGCGCCGTCTCGGCCCGCACGAAACGCCGGCACAGCACGTCGGTGACGACCAGCGCACCGGCGTTGATGAACGGATTGCGCGGCTTGCCGCGCTCGCTTTCGAGCTGCACCAGCGAGTTGAATGCGTTGCCGGATGGCTCGCGGCCGACCCGTTCCCACAGCGCGTCGCCGAGCATCTGGAACGCAAGCGTGCATGCGAACAGCTTCGAGATGCTCTGGATCGAGAAACGCTCGTGCGCGTCGCCGACCGTGTAAACGTTTCCATCGAGCGTCACGACGGCCATCCCGAACTTGTCGGCGGGCACTTTCGCGAGCTCGGGAATGTAGTCGGCGACGCGTCCCTGGCCGATCCAGGGGGCGAGTTCGGTATGGATGCGTTCGAGGATCGGCTGGTAGTTCATCACGTGAGGCAGGGTGGGCGGGTGGCCCGGATTCCAGGGAGCCCGTATGGAACCGTTTCGGCGCCGATTCGTCAAGCGCGACAGTAATCGTGCCCCTATTTTCCAGATCTCCAAACAGGCGAACGGCGGGCGCAGTATCATGCGGTACGTTTCGGCCGATGGCCGGCAGCCGGTGCAAGCCGTTGCCGCCGCTGCGGTCTCTCCGTATGATCCGATCGCCGCCCATGTCTTTTCACATCCTGCTCGTCGAAGACGACACCCGCCTGTCCACGCTGATCGCCGGTTACCTGCGCAAGAACGACTATGAAGTCGACACTGTGCTGCATGGTGACGCCGCCGTGCCGGCGATCCTGTCCATGCGCCCGGATCTCGTCATTCTCGACGTGAACCTGCCGGGCAAGGACGGCTTCGAGATCTGCCGCGAGGCGCGCAAGCAGTACGACGGCGTGATCATCATGGTGACGGCCCGCGACGAGCCGTTCGACGAGCTGCTCGGTCTCGAATTCGGCGCGGACGACTACGTGCACAAGCCGGTCGAGCCGCGCATCCTGCTCGCGCGGATCAAGGCGCAGTTGCGCCGCGCACCGGCCCGCGCGGCGGAAGGGGCGGCGCCGCAACCGGAGCGCTACACGTTCGGCCAGTTCTCGATCGACCGCACCGACCGCTCGGTCGTGCTGCCCGGCGGCGACTCGCCGGACCTCACGTCGGCCGAGTTCGACCTGCTTTGGGTGCTGGTCTGTCATGCGGGCGAAGTCGTCAGCCGCGACGACCTGATGCTGCAGTTGCGCGGGGTCGAATTCGACGGCCTCGACCGTACGATCGACGGCCGCATCTCGAAGCTGCGCCGCAAGCTGCGCGACGATGCGAGCAACCCGCAGCGGATCAAGACGATCCGCAGCAAGGGTTACCAGTTCAGCAAGCACGCGTGGGAATGACACCGCCCGCGTACTGCACCGTCTGCCGCCGCGCGCCCGCGTTGCCCGATACCCCTGACCGGAAGCCGCGATGATCCGACGCACCCGTTCGCACCCTGACGCACCGCCGCTTTCGACACTGCGCTATGTTAAATGGCGCTGGCTGCATTTCCGTCGCGCGTGGACGGACACGCGCGCCGACCGCATTCCGAGCTGGTCGCGCCTGTACGTGCGCACCTACCTGCATCTGCTCGGCCTCGTGCTGCTGACCGCGCTCGTGCCGGCGCTCGCGCTGTGCGTCGTGCTGTCGCCGGAGGTCGTATGGCACGCGTTCGACGCGCTGCCGGGCGACATCTGGATTGTGCTCGCGTTCGTGTTCACCGCGCCCGCGCTGGCCGCGTACCGGTGGATGCGGCCAGTGTGGTCGGATCTCGTGATGGTGCGCGAGCGCGCGATCGACTTCACGGGCGGGCGCTTCAACACGCGCGCGCGGGAATCGCACAGCGTGATCATCGGTCCGCTCGCGCGCACGCTCAATGCGCTCGCGATGCGCATGGAACGGCTGATCGCCGCGCAGCGCGATCTGACCAACGGGATCTCGCACGAGTTGCGCACGCCGCTCGCACGCGTGCGTTTCGCGCTCGAAATGCTGCGCGAACCGGGCTCCGCGGCGGAATACCACGGTGCGCTGGAAAGCATCGCGCAGGACGTGACCGAGCTCGAAGAGCTGATCGACATGAGCCTCACGTATGCGCGTCTCGAGTACAGCTCGCTGCAGTCGAACCTCGAACTGACCGCACCCGTCGCCTGGTTCGAGCATCAGGTCAACGACGCGCAACTGCTGTATCCGGAGCGCGCGATCGAGTCGCGCATCGCGCTCGAATCCGACCTGCGCGTGAAGATGGACCGGCGGCTGATGTCGTACGCGATGCGCAACCTGCTGCGCAATGCGAGCAAGTACGCGGCGTCGCGGATCGTCGTCGGGATTTCGATCGACCACGGCAACATCGCAATCTTTGTCGAGGACGATGGCCCCGGCGTGCCGGAGAGCGAACGGGAGCGGATCTTCGACGCATTCGTGCGGCTGGACCGCCGCACCGGCGGCTACGGGCTCGGCCTCGCGATCACGCGGCAGGTGCTCCATGCACACAATGGCCGGATCGCGGTCGTCGATCCGGTCGAACTCTGCGGCGCGCGGTTCGAGATCAGCTGGCCGATCTAGCGATACGCCGCACGCGCGGGTCGACCCGCGGCGGCAACGATCATCGCGACGGTGATCCACATCGGTGTCGCGGCGCGTCGCCGACTTTCCCCGCAAGACCTTTCTCATCCCGTGATCGCATGAGGTTGCATTTGCAACTCATGTGCACCTTGCTATACGATTGCATTTGCAATTATTTCGCGGGCAGCCCCCTGAAAGCATGAAGCAGGCGGCCTGCGCAGCAGCAGTGAGGCCGGGGCGGCCGCGCTTGCCGTCCTTCGTTCATGCATTCCTGTCGGGATCACGCATCATGCGGCTACTGAATATCGTTTCCTCTCCCCGCGGCGCAAGGTCGGCTTCGATCGCGGTCGCCAACGCATTCGTCGACGCGTGCCGCAACACGCACGAATCGGTCGACGTCGATACGCTGAACGTATGGGAAGAAAACTTGCCGGATTTTGACAGCGACGCGATCGGCGCCAAGTACAAAGGCGTCGCGAACGAGCCGATGGATGCGGCCGAGCAGGCGACATGGCTGCGGATCCAGGCGCTCGTGAGGCGGTTTCAGGCGGCCGACCGGATCGTCGTCGGCGTGCCGATGTGGAATTTCGGCTATCCGTACAAGCTCAAGCAACTGATCGATCTCGTCAGTCAGCGGAACATGCTCTTCACGTTCGACGGCAGCGCGTACGGCCCGCTGCTGAAGATTGCGCGCGCGCTGGTCATCCATGTTCGCGGACAGAGCCAGGAAACCGGCGCGGATGCCGGCAATCCCGGATTCCGGCATCAGGCGGACTACATCGAGTTCTGGCTGAAGTTCATCGGCGTGCGCGAGGTCAGCAGCGTGAGTGTCGAACACACGTGGAATGCCCGGGCGCAAGACAGCATCGAACGCGCGCAAGCGTGCGCGGCGGCGATGGCCGCGGACTTCTGATCGAGGCATGCGCGCGACGCGCCGCATGCGCGGGTGCCGCCGTGGCGGCATCCGCGATCGCTCAATACGTGCGGCCGAGCTGCAGGTAAATGTTGCGCCGGCCGCCCGGTGCGAGCGCGACGCCCATGTACACGGGGCCGAACGCGGTCGACAGGCTCGTGAAGAACGTATAGCTCTGCTTGAGCGTGCCGCCGCCGATCTGCTCGCCGCTCGACCACACGTTGCCGACTTCCGCGCTGGCGCCGATCGACAGCGCCTTGACCGGCGACGCGTTGAACGTCATCAACTGATTCATGTAGGTCACGTTGCCGTATGCGAGCGCGTTGCCGTTCAACTGGTCGGCCGCGTAGGCGGCCAGATGCTGGAAACCGCCGAGCGTGAAGTTGAACGCGTTGATCAGGTTGGTGCCGCCGATGCTCTTGCCGCCCTCGATCGTTGCGCTGATGCTGTGCCGGCCGAACTGCTGCGCGATCATCGCCTTGCCGTAGAGCTCGGTGTATGGTCGGTTGTCGCCGCCGAAGAGCATCGCCGACTCGCTGTTGTGCGACAGCAGCGAGCGCTCGACGCGGAACTCCGTGTAGTACCCGCGGCGCGGGAACATCGGATCGTCGAGCTGGTCGATGACGAGCCGCGCGCGGGCGGTCAGGGCCTGCGACGTGAAGCTCGGCCACAGCAGCGTCGAGCCGCCGTCTTCGTCGGCGGCCGACGGCAGGTTGTAGTTGGGCGAGCCGTGACCGGTCGCGTAGCCGAGGCCGATCCGGAAGTCGCCGAGGCGGGCGAGCGGCAGGCCGAAGTCGATCCCGGCGCGCGCCGTCTGCATCAGGTACTGGTTCAGTTTCACCTCGCCGCTGTCGTCGTACAGGTTCGCGTAGCGGCGTTGATATTCGGCGTACGGCGAGAGGTAATAGCCGTACGTCGACGACAACGGCTGGCGCAACTCGACGCGCGCCGACTGCAGGTCGCTGCCGATCGTCGTATCCGCGCGGAACTCGAGGCCCGATTCGGTGAGCCACGGCCGCCGGTAGCCGACGTGCAGGCGGAAGCCTCCTTCGTCGGTCGAACTGCTCGACATCCCGACGCCGAACAGCAGGAAATTCGGCCCCCAGTATTTCTCGCGCGCGTTGATTTCGAGCACGTTGTCGTCGCCGTGGCTCACGATCTGCTGCGTCACGCTCTCGAAATTGCCGCCGGTCGTCAGCCCGAGCAGATCCTGGCTGACGGTTGCCGGATCGTAGGTGTCGCCCGGCTTCACGTGCAGCGCGTCGGCAACGACGCGCTTCGGCACGCCGCCGGTCGTCTTGATGTCGATGCGCGTGATACGGATCGGCGGCGGCAGCGGTTGCGCATGCGCGGAGCGGTACACCGCGTACTGCTCCGGTGTGAGCGCGAAGCGCTTGAGCCGCGGCAGCGCCGCGGTCGCGGCGGCCGCGCCGGCGGCGATCGCCTGGCGAGCGTTCTGGAAATCGGTGAATGCGAGCGAGCCAAGGTCGGGCGTGAGCAGGATGTCCTGCGCGTCGAGCTGCTTGCGCTGCGACGTCACGTTCTGGCGGATCAGGATGCCGACCATCTGCTGCATCACGTCGGCCGGCGACGCGAGCGCGTCGAGCGGGCGCAACTGCGAGCCGATGTCGACGGCGATCACGACCTTCGCGCCCATCTGCCGCGCGGTGTCGACCGGCAGGTTGCTGACGAGGCCGCCGTCGACGAGCGCGCGGCCGTTGATCTCGGCCGGCGCGAACAGGCCGGGCATCGCCATGCTCGCGCGGATCGCGAGCGGCAGCGAGCCGTGGTCCAGCACGACCATCTGGCCGGTCTGCAGGTCGGTCGCGACCGCGCGATACGGAATTGGCAACTGGTCGAACGGCTGGTTGGTCGGCACGGCGGCCGTCCAGTTCGCGAGCAGCGCCTGCAGCCGGTTGCCCTGCACGAGGCCGACCGGCGCCTTCACGCCTTTCTTGCCGAAACCGAGCGTGAGCCCGTTGATGTAAAGGCGCTCGTCCTCGCGGCTGCTTTGCGGCAGGTCCGCGCGATCGGTCACGTCGAACGCGATATCCGCGAGGTTCACCTCCGACAGCCGCTTCTGCATCTCGTCGGCTGCCATCCCGCTCGCATACAGGCCGCCGACCACGGCGCCCATGCTGGTGCCCGCGATACAGTCGATCGGAATGCGGTTCTCTTCCAGCACCTTCAGCACGCCGAGGTGCGCATAGCCGCGTGCGCCGCCGCCGGACAGCACAAGGCCGACCGACGGACGTCCGGCCGGGCCGCCGTCGGCCGTGCAGGTCGGCGCGGGCGCGGCGGCGCCGGGTGCGGTTGCCGGCGCAGTGGCGGCGGTGGCGGCGCGGGTGGCAGTGTCGGCGGCCGGCGAGGGCTGCGCGGCGACGGTGCAGCACCAGAGCGCGACGAGTGTCGCGCCGAGCTGGCGCACCCCCAGCCAGCGGAGAGAAGCGGTCGCTGTCATGGTGGAGTATCTGGCGTGATCGGCATGGGACGCCTGCCAGGGAGCAGGCAAGACCGAGAGAGTACCGTGTTTTACGGACGCAACGCGAGGGGCGCGATGCGTAGTCGGGCATGTCGCAAAACGCGTTTTCGGCAATTTCGTCGCGAAAAAATCGTCGGAATTGCCTAAAGTATCGGAACGATTTGCCGCCAGGCGGGATGGGCGGCAAAGGCGCGCCGCGGGGATGCGGCCTGGCCGTTGCGGCCCGTTCGTCCAAAAAAAGGCTCGATATGTCGACACCGCTGTTCGGAAAGTTGTTTGCGCAACCCGTTGCGATCGACCCTGGAACGGCAAGTACGCGGATCTATACGCACGAGCGCGGCGTGGTGCTGAACCAGCCGTCGGTCGTGTGCTTTCGCAAGGCCGGCGCGTCCGACGCGCGGCCGACGCTCGAAGCGGTCGGCGAACTCGCGAAGGCGCTGCTTGGCCGCGAGCCGGGCCATCTGGAGGCCGTGCGGCCCATGCAGCACGGCGTGATCGCCGACGCGCACGCCGCCGAGCAGATGATCCGCCGCTTCATCGACATGTCGCGCACGCGCTCGCGCTTTGGCCGCCGCGTCGAGGTCACGCTGTGCGTGCCGTCGGACGCGACGGCCGTCGAGCGCCGCGCGATCCGCGAAGCCGCGTTCGCGGCCGGTGTATCGGATGTCGAACTGATCGAGGAATCGCTGGCCGCAGGGCTCGGCGCGGGCCTCCCGGTGACCGAGCCGGTCGGCTCGATGGTCGTGGACATCGGCGGCGGGACGACCGAAGTCGCGGTGATCGCGCTCGGTGGCATCGTGTACCGCGAGGCGATTCGCGTCGGCGGCAACCAGTTCGATGCGGCGCTCGTCAACCATGTGCGCAACCTGTACGGCGTGCTGCTCGGCGAACAGACCGCCGAGCACGTGAAGAAGACGATCGGCTCGGCCACCAGCGCGGTGCCACGCACGTCGACGCGCGCGGTCGGACGCAGCGTCGAGGACGGCCTGCCGCGCTCCGTCGAGCTGTCCAATCACGATGTGGCGGAGGCGCTCGCCGCGCCGCTCAAGCAGGTGATCCGCGCGGTGAAATCGGTGCTGGAAAACGCGCCGGCCGAACTCGTGACCGACATCGCGGATCGCGGCGTGGTGCTGACGGGCGGCGGCGCGCTGCTCGCGGATCTCGAACGCCTGCTGTACGACGAGACCGGCCTGACCGCGCGGATCGCGGACGAGCCGGCCACCTGCGCGGTGCGCGGCGCCGGCGAGGCGATGGGGCGGCTCGCGATGTGCCCGGTGGATTGAGACGGGCGCCGTACATGGCCCCCCGGCAACATTCGTTCAAAGTCTTTCGAATACCGAACATCCGCGCGCCCGAACGACGCGGGCTTCGTCCGGCATCGCGACTTCCCGCTGACATCGATACCTGGACACGTGCGCGCGCGCCGTGGCAGCATGCCGGGCCGCGTGCCGGACGAGCCGGCCGCGCATCTTTCCAGGAGTCCGACCATGTTGAACGAGCGTCCCGGGCGGGGCCGCGTAGCCCGCATCGGCCGTGTGCTGGCCGTTTTCGCCTGCCTGTGGGTGGTCGCGGCCGTCGCGCTCGTCGGATACGGGATGCGGATGCCGAGCAGGCCGTGCGATGTCGCCGTGATCTTCGGCAACGCGCTCGACGACAGCGGTGCGCCGAAACCGGTGCTCGCGGCGCGGCTCGACGTCGGCGTGCAGTGCTATCGCACCGGGCAGTGTCCGGCGTTTCTCGTCAGCGGCGCGCTCGATGGCCCCGGGCTGAACGAGGCGACCGCGATGCGCGACTACCTGGTCGCGCGCGGCGTGCCGGCCGAGCGGATCGCCGTCGACGACCAGGGCGACAACACACTCGCGACCGCGCAGCACGCGCGCGCCTATCTGCAAGCGCATGGCCTGTCGCGCGTGCTGATCGTCAGCCAGTATTACCACCTCGCACGGGCGCGCCTCGCATTCGAGCGGGTCGGCATCGCGCGCGCGGACATCTCGGCCGCGTATCCGCGCCGCTTCCAGTTGCGCGATGTCTATTCGAGCTGGCGGGAGGTGCCGGCGTATGCGATCTACGCGCTGCGCCTGTGGCTGAACCCCGATGCGCGGCCGATATCGTTCCGGCCGATGCTTTACCTGATGCGCCTGTTTTCATGAGGCGGTGCCTGCCGGGATTCGGTTCACGTCGACTAGTTCGTTTCTGTTGCGCGTCTTTTCGCCTTTTCTGCGTCGATTCGGCCGTGACTTTTCATTCGCGCTAATGGATCGCGGTGCACCGGTATCGCACGATTCGCGATTGTCGGGACTTTGGGCATCGTGCGGCGTGCGACTTTCGTCGGCATTCACGTTCGCGGAACGACTGCGCGCCGTGCCAGGTGTCGAGCGTGCCGATTGCTCGCGGCAACGCGATGCTCGGCAATATCCTCCGGAAGTTCTGGCCGGCGCGTAACCCGCGCGCGCATGCGGTGCCCCGCGACGCGCGGCGCGTCGCTGCGCGCGCTCCCCGTTCTGGCCTATCCTGTGCGAAACACGCGACGCGCACCGCGCGTTGCGTCTCGACACAGGAGCATCGATGCCGAATCACGCCGAAGCCACCACGACGCAGGCGCCGCAAGCCGCGCCGGCCCCCCCGACCCAGGCGTCGGGGCCCGCCTTCATCGCGCCCGAAGCCGACCCGCAGGCGCTCGCGCGCAACAACCAGTACGTATTGAAATCCGGCGACGCATTCGTGGTCAGCGATGCGCTCGGCGACATCGGCGGTCACGACGACGGCCTGTTCGTCGACGACATGCGCGTGCTGTCGAAATGGCGCCTGACCTTCGGCGGCCGCGCGCCGTCGCTGCTGTCGGGCGCGACGAGCGCCGACAACGCGTCGTTCACCGCGCACCTGACGAACCGTCCGCTGCCGCCGCTCGGCGGCCACGAAACGCCCGAGGGCGTGATCCATATCGAACGGACGCGCGTCCTCGCGGGCGACGTGCTTTACGAAGCGCTGACGCTGACGAACTACGGTGCGAGCGAGGCCGAGGTGCCGCTGTCGCTGTCGTTCGCAGCGGATTTCAAGGACATGTTCGAAGTGCGCGGCACGCAGCGCCCGAAGCGCGGAACCGTGGCCGCGCCGCGCGTCGACGAAGGCGCGGCGCGGCTGCGCTACGATGGCCTCGACGGCGTCGAACGCAACGTGACGGTGCATTTCTCGCCGGCGCCCGACGCGCTGTCGGTCGACCGCGCCGACTACACGCTGACGATCGCCGCGCAGGCGTGCATCTCGATCTACCTGACCGTCGACGCGACGCTCGGTTCGGCGCACGACGGCGCAGGCCCGGGATGCGGTCGCGTCGCGCTGCGCACCGCGCTCGTCGGCGTGCATCGCGAGATGCGCTCGCGCCGCGAGACGATGGCGCGCGTGAACACCGGCAATCCGCTGTTCGACGCGTGGCTCGACCGCTCGCTCGCGGATCTCGGGCTGCTGACGACCCAGCTCGACACCGGCCCGTATCCGTATGCGGGCATTCCGTGGTTCTCGACGCCGTTCGGCCGCGACGCGGTGATCACGTCGCTGCAGATGCTGTGGCTGCAGCCGTCGCTCGCGCGCGGCGTGCTGCGGTTTCTCGCTGAGCACCAGGCGCGCGAGACGTCCGCGTTCCGCGATGCGGAGCCCGGCAAGATCATGCACGAGTTCCGCCGCAGCGAGATGGCCGCGACGGGCGAGGTGCCGTTCGCGCTGTATTACGGCGGCGTCGACACGACTCCGTTGTTCATCGTGCTCGCGGGCGCCTATGTCGAACACACCGGCGACGATGCGCTGATCGACGAGCTGTGGCCAGCGCTCGAGCGCGCCGCGCAGTGGGTAACCGACAAGTGCGATCGCAATCCGTACGGGCTGCTCGATTACCAGCGCACGTCGGAGCGCGGCCTCGCGAACCAGGGCTGGAAGGACAGTCACGATTCGGTGTTTCACGCGGACGGCCGCTTCCCCGACGGGCCGATCGCGCTCGTCGAAGTGCAGGCGTATGCGTGCGCGGCGCTCGATGCGATGGCCGCGTGCTCGCACCGGCGCGGCCATGCGGCCGATGCGACGCGTTATGCGCTGCGCGCGAAGACGCTGCGCGACCAGGTCGAAGCGCTGTTCTGGATGCCGGAAGGCAAGTTCTACGGGATCGCGCTCGACGGTCACGGCGACCTGTGCCGCGTGTTCGCGTCGAACGCGGGCCATCTGCTCGCGTTCGGGCTGCCCGATGCCGAGCGCGGCGCGCAAGTCGCCGGCGTGCTCGGCTCGACGCTGTTCCAGACGGGCTGGGGCATCCGCACGCTCGCGGCCGGCCAGCCGCGCTTCAACCCGATGGCGTATCACAACGGTTCGGTGTGGCCGCACGACAATGCGTTGATCGCGCGCGGGCTCGCGCGCTACGGCGACAAGACGGCCGCGGTGAACCTGCTGCGCGCGCTGTTCGAAGCCGCGGTGAGCTTCGAGATGCGGCTGCCGGAGCTGTTCTGCGGATTCCCGCGCCGGCGCGGCGAACCGCCGACCGCCTATCCGGTGGCCTGCCTGCCGCAGGCGTGGGCGGCCGGTGCGCCGTTCATGATGCTGCAGGCGTGTCTCGGCGTGAGCGTCGATGCGGCGCGCCACGAGGTGCGCGTCGAGCGTCCCGCGCTGCCGGAAGGCGTCGACTGGTTGCGTATCGACGAGCTGCGCGTGGGCGACGAAACCGTGTCGCTGACGTTCCGCCGTGTCGACGGCCAGGTGGTCGCGGCGGCGGGGCAGCCGGGGCGCGTGAAGGTGGTCGCGGTGCTGTAGCCCGGGCGGGCGCACGGACGTTGCGCAATGTCGCGCCACGACCGTGCGCAGCGGCATAGAATCGTGACATGACCCTTGAACGATGGCGGAGGTACATACGATGACGACCGACAATCGGCCCGACGATCGCGAGCAGAACCTCGAGAATCTCGAAGCGGCAGTCGACCACCTGCACAAGTCGATCGAGTCGCAGAGCATCGCGGCAGGCGCGGCGAAAGGCATCCTGTTCAGCCTGATCGAAACGCTCGGCGCGCTGATCGGCGATCCCGATCTCCCCGAACATGCACGCTCTGGCTACGAGGCGCTGCGCGACAAGGCGAGCGAATTGCGCGGCGCGCTCGACCGGCACTGACGAACCGGCAGCGCCGGCGTCGGCCGCATGGCCCGCGCCGACGCTGCCCGATCCTGCATGACGCGCACAAAACCCCGTGTGCTCAATGACTTAGACGGGTGGTGCTCAGGATATCCACAAGCTTGCCAACAAAATCTGTGGAGAACCGGCCCCCAGAATCGGCCGTGCAATGCGTGCCGTGAGGGCGTCAATCGGTGTCGCATCATTGACCTTTCGACTGCGATCTACCGAATCCTCTTTTGTTTCAATATGTTACGCATCGATCGAGCGGAATATCCACAGGCTTGCCAACAAAATCTGTGGATAAGTCTGACGTGATTGCTTCTCGATGGTTGATGATCGCGCGTGCGGAGGAAGTCGCCCGGACGCCCGTGCGGCGGGGCTGCCCGATGCGTGCGTCGGCACGTTAATGCGTGCGTGATCAACGAGTTAGGCCCCGGGTACCCAGGATATCCACATCCTTGCCAACATTTTCTGTGGACAAGCGGCTCCGGTCATTCGGCCGGCGTCGCGCTGGCCTCGGCCGATTCCGCCGTGATCCAGTCGCGAAATAGCGTCATCGCGGGCGTGAGCGGCTTCGACTTCAGCGACGTGAGCCAGTAGCCGCCCGCGCGCACGTCGATGTCGAGCGGACGTGCGAGCAGGCCGAGCTGCAGTTCGCGCGCGAACATGCAGGCCGGCGCGAGCGCGATGCCTGCACCCTGCATCGCGGCCTCGACCATCAGCCGGGACGAATCGAACACGGGCCCGTTGACCGGCCACGGTTCGAGCTGCGCGGCGTCGAACCAGCCGAGCCATTCGTCGGTGCGGTACGAGCGCAGCAGCGTTTCGTTCGCGAGATCGGCCGGCTGCGCGAGACGCCGCGCGATTTCGGGCGCACACAGCGCGGTGAGCGGCGCGTCGAGCAGGCGCTCGTTGCGCGTCGCGGGCCAGTTGCCCTCGCCGAAGCGGATCGCGAAATCGAGCCCTTCGGCCGCGAGGTCGACGACGTTGTTGTTGGTCCGCAGCCGCAGTTCGACGAACGGGTGCGTATCGCCGAACCGTTTCAGTCGTGGCATTAGCCAGCCTATGGCAAAGGTGCCGACCGCGCCGAGCGTCAGCACCTCGTGGAAGCGTCCGCCCTCGAACTGCTTGAGCACGGTCTCGATCCGGCTGAACGCGTCGCTGAGCACCGGCAGCAGCGCGCGTCCTTCGTCGGTCAGCCCGAGGCCGCGCGGCAGGCGCGTGAACAGCGTGCAGCCCAGCCGCTCCTCGAGCGAGCGCACTTGCTGGCTGACCGCGGCCTGGGTCACGCTCAGCTCGAGGCCGGCGCGCGTGAAGTTCAGGTGGCGCGCCGACGATTCGAACGCGCGCAATGCATTCAGCGGAAGATGAGGTCGGAGCTTGGTCATAAGAAATTCTTTTGTCAGCGCTCAATTATCGTTGCTTGTCAGGCAACCGTAAAGTCACGATAGTGCTGTCTCGCCGGCCGGCCGTTTTGCATCCATTCCACCACGAGAGACTGACATGACCTACTCCTCGCAACGTCGAACCCTGTTGCTGGCCGCGGCGGCGGCGCCGCTCGTCCTGACCGTCGCCGCGTGCGCGTCGTCGCCGCCCGCCGCCGCGCAGGACATGTCGTCCGCGACGTCGTTCGCCGCGCTCGAACACGCAGCGGGCGGCCGTCTCGGCGTGTGCGCGATCGATACCGCGAGCGGCCGGCGCGCGCAGCATCGCGCCGGCGAGCGCTTCCCGTTCTGCAGCACGTTCAAGGCGATGCTGAGTGCGGCGGTGCTTGCCCAGAGCGTCGAGCGTCCGGGGCTGCTGCAGCAGCGCGTGATGGTCGGGCAGGGCGACCTCGTCAACTATTCGCCGGTGTCGAGCAAGCACGTCGGCACCGGCATGACCGTCGCGGCGCTGTGCGAGGCGGCGATTCAATACAGCGACAACTCGGCCGCGAACCTGCTGATGAAGATGATCGGCGGACCGTCGGCGGTGACGGCATATGCGCGCTCGATCGGCGACGACACGTTCCGGCTCGATCGCTGGGAAACCGAACTGAATACCGCGTTGCCGGGCGACCAGCGCGACACGACGACGCCGGCCGCGATGGCCGCGAGCCTGCGCGTGCTCGCGCTCGGCGACGCGCTGCCTGCCGCGCAGCGTGCACAACTCGTCGCATGGCTGCGCGGCAACAAGGTCGGCGACAAGCGGATTCGCGCCGGCGTGCCGGCCGGCTGGCAGGTGGCCGACAAGACCGGCACCGGCGACTACGGGACGACCAACGACGCGGGCGTGATGTGGCCGCCGTCGGGTGCGCCGGTCGTACTGGTGGTGTACTACACGCAGACGCGTGCCGATGCGAAGGCGAAGGACGCCGTGATCGCCGCGGCCGCGCGCATCGCGGTCGCGACGTTCGGCTGAGCGGGTGGCGTGGCGCGGCGTGCGTGATCGAGCGGTCGATGCATGCCGTGCCGCTAACGTGACCTGCCCGTCGAAACGTTGTGCGATCAACGACTTAGGTCACACGTGCTCAGGATATCCACATCCTTGCCAACAAAAATTGTGGACAAGCCCGCGAGCACGCGCGGCAGGCGTCGGACGAGCCTGCGTGCCTGGTTCGCAGCAGCGTGAACAAAGTCTTTCGGATCAAGCGCTTGGGTGCTGTATGCGCAGACTATCCACACGCTTGCCAACACAATCTGTGGACAAGCTGGGCGGGCCGCACGGCATGCGACCGTGATGCCGCATGACGATGCGCGCGCACGGCCTTGCCCGCCGCGTGCCGCATTCGAAGCGGCGCGAACAAAGTCTTTCGGATCAGGCGCTTGGGTGCTGTATGCGCAGGCTATCCACATGCTTACCAACACAATCTGTGGACAAGCCGGCGCCGTTGCCCGCAAGACGTTCAGCTCTGCCGATCGTCGACGTTGGGCCAGCGCGCGAACGCGAACACCCACAGCATGACGAAGTTCAGGATCGGGACGAACATCGTCAGAACCCACCAGCCCGAATGTCCGGTGCGCCGAACGATGCGCACGTACGGATAGATGACGACGGCGACGAGCACGAGAGAAACGAGCAACTGCCACGCGGTGAAGTGTTCCATGGTCTTCCTCGGAATGATGTGTCGTTGTGCAGTGCCGGCGGAACGGCCGGCCCGTTGCGCAGACGCGCGAAGCTGGCGACGCAGGGCCATGTGCCGCTCGGGTGATCTTGACGCGCGGGATGCAGGGGCGTCAAGGCGCGGACGGCGTGCGGGCAGTGCGTCGCTGCCGCGCCGGATCGTCCGTTTCTGCGCGTGCGGCGGCCGCGCGCTGCCGAAACGGTGACGCGGCGCATGAATCGTTGTCCGATCAACGGGTTAGCGCATGCATGCGCACGATATCCACAAGCTTGCCAACATAATCTGTGGGTAAGTGTTGCGGCGGTCGAATCGTGTATCGCCGGCGTGGCATCGTGACGCGAAGTGCGGCGACGCGGCGCGTATGACGGCCCGGCGCGCGCCGCGTCTGCATCACGCGTGCCAAAGTCCATCGGATCAAGGGCTTAGCGCTGCGGTGCGCAGGATATCCACAAGCTTGCCAACATTTTCTGTGGAGAAGTCCGGGTGCGCGATCGGCCGGCATGGCACTGGATGCAAAGCGCGGGGCGTGCCGGCTTGCGCGTGCGCTCACGCAGTACAGATGCCGGCTACCGCGACCTTCTGGAACAAGTGCGGGCTCGCGACGGCCGACGACGGACGGGCCGGGCGTTTCGCGACGAACTCGGGATGCGTGAACGCGGCGCGAAACGCATCCGTCGATTCCCGGGGCGCGCAATTGAAGTCGGCCGGACTGTCGCCGGGCGCGCGATGCGGCCGGGTCGAAATGAATCCCGGCTGCCGTTTCATGAACCCGGCGTTGCCCTTCCGCACGGCGAGGAAATCCGCATCGTTCGCCGGATCGAGCGTGAAGACGTTGACGAGCGCGACGGGTTGCGTGTCGATGCCGATCTGTTGCCGGACCGGAAATTTCGGGCCCCTCTGTTTGAAGCGGGACATGGAAGCGCGGGTGGGGATGGGGGCGATCACGCTTGCCTGTCCGGCGCATTCATTGCGCACGACCGCCAAATCCTTTCCGATCAATGGCTTGTCGTCGTTGGCGGCGGGTTGTCCACAAGCTTGCCAACACAATCTGTGGACAAGCCGTGCGGCGATGCGCGTCGGGCCGGTACGCGTCAGGCCGGCACGGGGAACCGCACCGTCACGGTCAAGCCGCGCCCGCCTTGCGTCGTGCCGAGCGCGACCGTCGCGCGATGCTGTTCGGCGATCCGCTTGACGATCGACAGCCCGAGCCCGCTGCCCGACGACGTGGCCGCCTGCGCGCCTTCGCCGCGATAGAAGCGCTCCCACACATCGGCCCGTTCGGCCTCGGGGATGCCGGGGCCGTCGTCGGCGACTTCGAGCACCGGCGTCGCGCCGTCGATGCGTGCGGACACGTCGACGCGCGCACCGTCGCCGGCGTAGCGGATCGCATTGTCGACGAGGTTGTTCAGCAGCACGCGCAGCGTGTCCGCATTGCCCGCGGCCATCACGGGCGACGATACGATCGCGCCGAGATCGATGCGGTGCGCGTCGGCGACGCGCGCGCGGTCGGAGACCACCGAGCGGCACAGCGCGGCGAGATCGACGGGCGCGGACGCGGAGGCCTGCGCATCGGGTTCGAGGCGCGCGAGCGTCAGCAACTGTTCTGCGAGATGGCCGAGGCGCGTCGTGCCCGCGTGGATCTGCGCGAGGATCTGCTCGCGTTCTTCGGGGCTCGCCGCGCGCCGCAACAGTTGCGACTGGATCGACAGCCCCATGATCGGCGTGCGCAGCTCGTGCGCGGCATCGGCGATGAAATGCCGCTGCAGCGTGAACGAGCGGTCGAGCCGCGCGAGCAGGTCGTTGATCGCTTCCGCGAGCGGGCGGACCTCGTTCGGCATCGACGCGACGTCCACCGGTTCGAGATTGTTCGCATTCCTGCGCTTCAGCCCGGCCGCGATCGTGCGCAGCGGCCGCAGCCCCGCGCCGATGCCGAACCACAGCCCGATCGCGAGCACCGGCAGCATCGAGAATACCGGCCACAGCAGATGCACGGCGATGCCCGCGATCGCTTCCCAGCGTGCGTGGCGCGCCTGCGCGAGCCGGATCGTGGTGCCACCGCGTTCGGTGACGTAGGTGCGCCACGGCTGGCCGCCGACGTCGACGCTCGCGATGCCCGTCTGCGCGGGCGGCGGCAGTGGCGAGTCGCGATCGGTCGAATAGACGAGCGTGCCGTTGCGCCACACCTGCAGCAGCACCGCGTCGGGGTCGTTCGCCTCGAAATCGTGCTTGCCGTCGCCGTGATTGCGGAACGACAGCTCGCCGTTCGGGCCGACGACGATCTGCTTCGACATGCTGCGCATCTGGTCGTCGAGCAGGTCGTCGAGCTCGCGCAGCGCGCCCCAGTAGGTACCCGCGCTCGCAACCAGCCCGATCACGCAGGCCGCGGGCAGCAGCCACATCAGCAGGCGCCGCCGCAGCGACGCGGTGCGCCAGCGCGCGATCGCCTGCTGCAGCCGCGTCATGTGCCGTCACCGATCCGGTAGCCGACGCCGCGCACCGTGCGGATCATGTCGTGGCCGAGTTTCTTGCGCAGGTTGTGGATGTGCACCTGCACCGCGTTGCTCTCGATTTCTTCGCCCCAGCTATAGAGCCGCTCCTCGAACTGCTCGCGCGAAATCACCGCGCCCGGGTCGCGCATCAGTTCGTGCAGCAATACGAATTCCTTCGGCGACAGCGTGACTGCGTCGTCGTCGAGCCACACCAGGTGCTTGACCGGATCGAGCCGCAGCGGGCCGATCGCGAGCGTCGTCTGCGCGCGCCCCGCGTGGCGACGGTTGACCGCGCGAATGCGGGCGAGCAGTTCCTCGAGCACGAACGGCTTGACGAGGTAGTCGTCGGCGCCGCTGTCGAGGCCGGCGATGCGGTCCGGGATGCCGTCGCGCGCGGTGATGATGATGGCGGGCAGCGTTTCGTCGCGGCGGCGCAGCGACGCGAGCACCGACAGGCCGTCGCGGTTCGGCAGCCCGAGGTCGAGCAGCAGCAGGCCATAGCCGGTCGAGCGCAGCGCGAGCGACGCGGCGTCGCCGTCCTTCACCCAGTCGACCGCGAAGCCCTCTTGCCGGAGGCCCTGTTCGAGCCCGCTGCCGATCAGCGGATCATCCTCGACGAGCAGTACGCGCATGGATTCGTGTCTCTTCGTGGGCGTGAACGCCCGGGGTTCCCATGATAAAGGCTGGTGTCTTAGCCCCAGCTTAAAGGCCTGCGGCCGGCCCGCATTTCGTACTCGTCCAATGCGGCACCGTGTCACTTCGCCGCCGCCTTCAGGTTTGCTTAATCTTACGGTCCGTAATCTTGGGTCGTCGCGTTCATCGAGACGCGGCGCCATGTCGAACAAGGGGAATCCAATCATGAAACACCTGGCCCGAATCCTGACCGTCGCGCTCGCCGCGCTGCCCGCCGCCGTCTACGCGCAATACACGGGGCCGTCCGCGCTGACCACCATCACCGTGAAGGAACTGCTCGCGAACGGCAAGGACGACCAGCACGTGCAGTTGCAGGGGCGCATCGTCAAGCACGTCGGCGGCGAGGATTACGAGTTCGCCGATGCGACCGGCACGATCCGCGTCGAGATCGACGACAAGCTGTGGGCTGCCGGCCAGCCCGTGAACGACAGGAACGAAGTGAAGGTGACCGGCGAATTCGAGCGCAAGTGGTCGGGCCGCGTGAAGGTCGACGCCGACCACGTCGAAGTGCTGCGCTGACCGGTGCGCGCGGGGCCGGTGATACCATGAGCGACCGGTTCCCGTTCTCACCAAGATGGCCGCCAATTTCGACGAACTCGCGTCCCGGATCCGGGCGCAATTTTCCGAACTGAGCCCGCAATTCCAGGCGGGCGCTGCATTTCTGCTCGATCATCCCGACGAAGTCGCCACTTCGTCGATGCGCAAGGTCGCGCAGCGCGCGCAGGTACAGCCTGCGTCGCTCGTGCGGCTTGCGCAGCAATTCGGCTTCCCCGGCTGGAACGAGCTGCGCGACCTGTGCGTCGCGCGCGTGCGTACGCGTCCCGAGCCGCTCACGCAGCGTGCGCGTTCGCTGGTACGCCCCGACGCGAAGGCGTCGCTCGCGCACGACCTGCTCGCCGCACAGCAGCACAATCTCGCGGCCACCGCCGCGCAGAACGAGCAAGCGCTCGCGGACGCCGCGAAGTTGATCCGCAAGGCATCGCACGTCCACGTCGCGGGATTCCGGTCGTGCTATCCGGTCGCGTTCGGATTCGTGTACGGCTACCGGCTGTTCCGGCCGACCGTGTCGCTGCTCAACGGCGTCGCCGGCTCGCTCGAGATGGAGCTGCGCACGATCGCGAAGCACAGCGTGACCGTGGTCGTCAGCTTCGCGCCGTATTCGGCGGAAGCGACGCGCGTCGCGCAGGCCGCGAAGGCTCAGGGCAGCAAGATCGTCGCGATCACCGACAGCGCGGTGTCGCCGATCGCACTGCATGCGGACGCGCAACTGATCTTCACGCACGACAGCCCGTCGTTCTTTCCGTCGCTGGTCGCCGCGCACGCGATGGCCGAGACGCTGGTCGCGCAGTTGCTGGCGCTCGAAGGCAGCGACGCGATCGCCGCGCTCGAACGCACCGAAGCCGAGCTGCATGCGAAGGGTGCGTACGTCGTATGACCGTACCGGCTGCTTCGATCTCCTGTTTTCGCGATTCCTTCCGATGCAACCGATGACCCTCAGATACGCGGTGACCGACGCGGGCGATGCGGACGTGCGCAAGCAGATCGTGGCGCCGCTCGTCCGGTTCAACGAAAGCCGGGTCGGCCCGAACGAATTCCGGCCGCTGGCCGTGCTCGCGACCGATGCCGACGGCACGATAGTGGGCGGCCTGTGGGGCGGCACGGCATTCGGCTGGCTGCACGTCGATCTGCTGGTGGTGCCCGAGGCGGCGCGCGGGCAGGGCGCCGGCACGCGCATCATGGATCTCGCCGAAGCGGAGGCCGTCGCGCGCGGCTGCCATGGCGCGTGGCTCGATACGTTCGATTTCCAGGCGCGGCCGTTCTACGAGAAACGCGGTTATGTCCGCTTCGGCGAATTGCCGGATTATCCGGCCGGGCATACGCGCATTTTCCTGACGAAGCAGCTCGTGCGCGGAGTGCGCTGAGCGTCGCCGCCAGCGCGCGGCGCGACGGTTGACGAGCCGGTCGGCGCTCGCCTAGCATGGCGATCATGCGATGCAGGTCGCTTCCGGGTCCGCGGAAAGGGTTGAACCCACCTGTGGCAGCAACTCCAGTCTTTCCCCCTGTCCTTTGTGCTGGCGGTATTGCGGACCTTCAGCCATTTCTGCACGAGGATGCGCATGAACAAGCTGCCTCTCAAGGCCCATCCCGATCATCTGAAAAAGCAGGCCAAGGCATTGTTGCGCCTTTACCGGCAGCGCGACCCGGACGCGCTCGCGCGTTTCGCCCGCTCGCTGCCCGCCGCCGCGAACCGCACGCTCGACGATGTCGCCGCGCTCGACCTGCGGCTGCACGATGCGCAGTCCTGCATCGCGCGCGAATATGGCTTCGCGTCGTGGGCCGATCTCGGCGTGTTCGTCGAAACGCAGGCGCTCGCGCGGCACGAGCGGTCGCTGCTGATTCGCCGCTGGCTCGACGTCGCCTATGGCGGCGACGTGACCGGCGGCGTCGATGCAGGACGGCCGCGCGTCGCCGCGCAATTGCTGCGCGAGCAGCCGGACTTCGTCGGCGACGATCTGACCGTCGCCTGTGCGGCCGGTGATCTCGACGCGCTGATGCGGGCCACGGCCACCGACCCCGGATGGGTCGCGCGCGCGGACGGCGTGCTGAATCTGCCGCCGCTCGTCGCCGTGACGCATTCGCGACTCGGCCGGATTCCGGCGTTCGCCGCGAAGTTGCGCGCATGCGCGCGCCATCTGCTCGACGCCGGCGCCGACCCGAACCAGCGGATCGGCAACCGCTTTCCGCCGGCGTCGCTTGCCGCGCCTGACGACTCGGGCCCGCTGTCGGCGCTTTACGGCGCCGCCGGTGTCATTCGCGATCCGGTGCTGACGGCGATGCTCCTGGAAGCCGGCGCCGATCCGAACGACGGCGAATCGCTGTATCACTCGCTGGAGAATCCGGCGTGCACGCGCGTGCTGCTCGAGCATGGTGCGCGGGTGACCGGGACGAACGCGCTGCGGCGCGCGCTGGACATGCCCGATGCCGACGCGCTCGAACTGCTGCTCGCGCATGGCGGCGATCCGAACGAACCGGCCGGGGCGGGGCCGGCGCAGATGTGGGGCGCGCCGTTGTTGCGCGCGATCGCCGTGCGTTGCTCGGCACGTCACGTCGCCGCGTTGCTGGCGGCCGGCGCCGATCCGCGCGCGCGAACCGCCGCGGGCGTCAGCGCGTATCGGCTCGCGATGCAGACGGGGCTGTCCGACGTCGCGGCGGCGTTGCGCGCGGTCGGTGCCGAGGAGCCGCTGGACGCGGAAGACGCGTTCGTCGCGGCGTGCGCGCGCGGCGATGCCGCCGATGCACGGCGCCTCCAGGCCCGGCATCCGGCGCTTCCGCGGGCATTGCCGGAAAACCGGCTGCGCTTGCTGCCGGATGCGGCTGCGTGGGGTTCGGTCGATGCGGTGAAGGTGATGGTCGAACTGGGCTGGCCGATCGCCGCGCGCGGCGGCGACTGGGACGCGAGCGCGCTCAATCATGCGGTGTTCCGCGGCGACGCTGCGCTGCTGACATTCCTGCTCGAACACGGCGCGAGCTGGCGCGACGCGCACGGCTTCGGGAGCGACGCACTCGGTACGCTGTCCTGGGCGTCGGTCAACGAACCGGCTGGCGTCGGCGACGCCGACTGGGAAGCCTGCGCGCGCGTGCTGCTCGCGCACGGCGTGCCGCACGCGGTGCGCGATCCGTCGAATCCGGAAGCGGTGCTGATCGACGGTCGGACGATGCGCTTTTCCGACGCGGTGGCGGACGTGCTGCTTGGTCTCGACGGGCGACAACCCGTATCGAACTGAACGGTCTCGCTCGAGGTAGCGAGCAGGCGCGGGTCGCGCCTGCGCTGCATCGCATGTGCGCGGCGACACTTCGGCTGATGCTGAAACGTCGCGTGCGCGATGCGCGTAAGCTGGCTCGTCAACCTCATTCGGGAGTCCGTGATGACCCGTTCCGACCTTCAAGCCCGCCACGCCGAAGCCTTCCGCGCACTGCATGCCCGCCCCGGCGCATTCATCATCCCGAACCCGTGGGACGCCGGCACCGCCCGGCTGCTCGCGATGGCCGGCTTCGACGCGCTCGCCACGACGAGCGCCGGCTTCGCGTATTCGAAAGGGCTGCCCGACAACGCGATCGGCCGTGACGCGATGCTCGCGCACATTGCCGAGATCGCGGCGGCGGGCGGCCTGCCGGTGAGCGCCGATCTCGAGAACGGTTTCGGCGACGCGCCCGAGACGGTGGCCGACACGATCCGGCTCGCCGCGCAAGCCGGCGCGGTGGGCGGCTCGATCGAGGACGCGACCGGTCGCACCGACGCGCCGATCTATCCGCACGATGCGGCGGTCGAGCGGATCGGCGCGGCCGTTGCGGCAGTGCGCGCGTTGCCGTTCCCGTTCACGCTGACCGCGCGTTGCGAAAACTACCTGCATGGCCGTCGCGATCTAGCCGATACGATCGCGCGGCTGGTCGCGTATCGCGATGCGGGTGCCGACGTGCTGTACGCACCGGGCCTGACCGATCCCGACGACATCGCGGCGGTCACGCGTGCGGTGAGCGCACCGGTCAACGTCGTGATGGGGCTGCAAGGCGGGTTGCTGAGCCGCGATGCGCTCGCGGCGCTCGGCGTGAAGCGCATCAGCGTCGGCGGCGCGCTCGCCCGCGCCGCGCTTGGCGCGTTCCTGCGCGGTGCGACGGAAATGGCGCGCGACGGCACGTTCACGTTCGCGCAGGCGGCGGTGCCGGGGCGCGACCTCGATCGCTGGTTTGCCGCGCCGGACAATTCCGGCGTTCCGCTTGCGCAATGATCATTCGATAAAACCCGGGAACGTTTTCACGTTGAAAAGGAATTGACAGTAATCAAGCGAAATCGCCGTCGATTTAAAGTTCGATGACGGCGTAATTTACTTCGTTTATTCTCCGCATTCCAGCCGTTCGATCGGAGCCGGCGCGTAAGCCCCGCCGGTTCTCGCGATCGGCAATCCGCCAAGTGTATTGATCGCACCTATTGTTGCGGTTTCCAGACTGGTTCCTTTCGATTTTATGGAGTTACCGTTTATTTTTCGGATTGGTAGTCTGCGGCACAGTCAAATGTGCCGGCAGGCAGGCCGCCGGAAAATGAATATATGGAAAGTCGAGAAAGCGATGACGATCCGAGAGAATCCCGGCAGTGGCTTTCGCGTCGGTGATGTCGTGACGCTGAAAACCGGCGGCCCGCGCATGACCGTCACCTATGCCGGGCCGGTCGTGTTCGACGATGCCGACTGGCTGATTTGCCAGTGGTTCGACGACAGCGGCCACTTCCGGCAGGAAATGTTCCACCACGAGACGGTGGTGGCCGAGCCGCGCGCGATTTCGGCCGGGCGCGTCCGTATGCGCATGCAGGCGTACCGCCACCGGTCGGCGGCCTGACGCCGGTCGTTTCGTCATGGCGCCGCGCCGCGTGGCGCCTGCCGCCCGGGTCGTGCTGCACAGCCGCGGCCCGCGCTGCCCGCACTTCGACATTTCACGCCAGTCCGAAACGTGCGGCCGCGCAGTGCGCCGATACTGCACGTATGAACCCGACCGATCCGATTGCCGCGGTGACGCACCGCGATCCCTATCCGTACTACGCGACGCTCGTCGACGGGCCGCCGCTCGCGTTCGATGCCACGCTCGGCCTTTGGGTCGCGAGCCGTGCGGCGAGCGTGACGGCCGTGCTCGGCCATCCCGCGTGCCGCGTCAGGCCGCTCGACGCGCCCGTGCCGTCGGCATTGCGCGGCACGACGGCCGGCGCGCTGTTCGGTGAACTGGTGCGCATGAACGACGGCGCGCTGCGGCACGACGTGCCGAAGCAGGCGTTGCGCACCGCGTTCGCGCCGATCGATGCATACGCGCTGCGCGAGCGGGCCGCGCAGCTTGCCGGCAGCCGGCTGCACGCGCTTCACGATGCCGACGCGCTGAACGCGTGGTGCCTGACGGTGCCCGTTTGCGCGGTCGCGGACCTGCTCGGTTTCGACGATACGCAACTCGACGAGATCGCCGCGCGGGTCGTCGATTTCGTCGCCGCGTTGTCGCCGCTGTCGGACGATGCGGCCCTGGCCCGCGCGAGCGAGGCCGCGAGGGAATTGCTGGACCGGATGACCGAGCGCGTTGCACACGCGCGGGCGCAGGACGGCTCGCTCGTCGCGGCGGTTCAGCAGGCGGCGCGCGACGCGGGCTGGCAGGCGAGCGGCGCACGGGTCGCGAATCTCGTCGGATTGCTGTCGCAGACCTGCGAGGCGACGGCCGCATGGCTCGGCAACGTGCTGGTGGCGTGGGATGCGACGGCGGCTCACCGGACGGAGCGCGAACGCCCGATGCCAAACGCCGCCGCGCTGGACGAATTCGTCGCCGAAGTCGGGCGATTCGATTCGCCGGTGCAGAACACGCGCCGCTTCGTTGCGTCGCGCACGACGATCGAAGGCGTGAGCGTCGATGCGGGCGCGGCGATTCTCGTCGTGCTCGCGGCGGCGAATCGCGATCCGGCCGTGCATCGCGACCCGCATCGACTGCTGCCCGGCCGCGCGCCGGGGCCGAATTTCGGGTTCGGCACGGGGCCGCACGGTTGCCCGGGCGAGCGGATCGCGCGGGCCGTGACGGCGGGCGCGTTCGACGCGTGGCTGGGTGCGTGCGGCGGGGCGCCGCGCGACAGGCTGGTGTGGAGCTACCGGGCGTCGACCAACGTCAGGATGCCGAATTTCGGCACGCCCCGGTAAGCGGGAAAACGGGGCTCAGCGGCAGCCTTGCTTCTCCGCCCATTGCTCCTGGGCGGCGACGCGGCGCTGCACGCGTTCGACGAGACCGGTCGAGAAGGTACGCATGCTGATGCCATGGCGCTTCGCGAGGATGGTTTGCGCGACATCGGCTTGCGGGTTCGGCTGAAACGCCCAGTACAGCGTCATCAGCCAGCCGATGCCCGTCCACGCGAACAGCGCGTTGAACATCGCGATCATCAGCTTGTCGCGCCGGCCGCGCCGGTCGGCGACGATGGCCGGAAAGAAATAGAGTGCGACCGCGGCGGCCGAACCGGCAATATCAATCAAGACTGCGTCATGCATGTTGCTGCTCCAACCGAACTGCAATGTGACCGATTGTCGCGCTTTTTCCGTTTGCGTGCAGACAATTGATTGTTGCGTTTTTAATGACGATCAGAGCGCACCGGCGCCTTCCGGCTGCCCATCGTTGCTCAGCGCGAAACCTTCGTCCAGCCAGCCCGTGACGCCGCCGATCATCAGCTTCACCGGACGGCCCAGGCGCGCGAGCCGGATCGCCGCGCGCGCGGCGCCGTTGCAGTGCGGGCCCGCGCAATAGACGACGAACAGCGTGCCGGCCGGGTAATCGGCGAGTTTGCCGGCAACAATCTTGCGGTGCGGCAGGTTGCGGGCGCCGGGCACGTGGCCGCGCGCAAACAGGTCCGGACCGCGAACGTCGAGCAGCACGAAGTCGGGCGCGCCCGATGCAAGCGCGTCGTGCACATCCCAGCAATCGGTCTCGAAGCGCAGCGACGCGTCGAAATGGGCGAGGGCGGCGGCGCTGTCGGCGGCTGGGATGTCGGTGACGTATGACATGAAACACGCTCCTGAAGGACGGCGCGAAGTGCGCCGGAACGAGGGTCAGTATCGCGGTTCGGCGGCCGTCGCAGCAGTGGCGCGATCGACAAGTTCCGGTAACATCGCGCCATGCACAATCATCTCGTCGTCGCGCTCGCCTACGATCGCCTCTGCACGTTCGAATTCGGCTGCGTGGTCGAACTGTTCGCGCTCGAGCGCCCGGAACTGGGCGTCGACTGGTATCGCTTCGCGGTCTGCGCGAGCGAGCCGGGGCCGGTGCGCGCGGCGGGCGGCATCACGGTCGCCGCGCCGTATCGTCTCGCGATGCTCGATCGCGCGGACACCATCGTGATTCCCGGCTGGCGCGATCCGGACGAGTTGCCGCCGGAACCGTTGCTCGGGAAGCTGCGGGCCGCGCACCGTCGCGGCGTGCGGCTTTGTTCGATCTGCTCGGGCGTGTTCGTGCTCGCGGCGGCCGGCGTGCTCGACGGGCTGACCGTCACGACGCACTGGCGCTACGCGGAGCGTCTGCAGGCGCGCTATCCGGCGCTGCGCGTGCGCCCCGACGCGCTGTACGTCGACGAAGGGCAGGTGATCACGTCGGCCGGCTCGGCGGCGGGGCTCGACATGCTGCTGCATCTCGTGCGCCGCGATCACGGCGGCGCGATCGCGAATCGCGTCGCGCAGCGCCTCGTGCTGCCGCCGCATCGCGACGGCGGGCAGGCGCAGTTCGTGCCGCGCCCGGTCGCCCCCGGCGGCAGCGACCGGATCGCGAAGCTGATCGACTGGATGCGCGCGCATGCGGCCGAGCCGCACACGCTCGCGTCGCTGGCCGCACAGGCTGCGATGAGCACGCGCACGCTGCAGCGCCAGTTCGCCGATGCGACGGGGATGTCGCCGCTCACGTGGCTGATCCGGGAGCGCGTGAACGTCGCGAAGGACATGCTCGAAACGCATCCCGCGCTGTCGCTCGCGCAGGTTGCCGAGCGTGCGGGCTTCGGCTCCGAGGAGTCGCTGCGGCGGCATTTCCGGCGCGTCGCGGCGACGAGCCCCGCCGCGTATCGGCGCGGGATGGATCGTGGCGTAAGATCGCAGGACGCTTGAGCGCCGCGTTGTCGCGCGGCGATGGCTTTCGTACCCGGCGGCGCACCGTCTGACCGGGGCATTCCGGACGAAAGCGGAACCAACATGACACTCACAGAGAACCTCGGATTCGGCTTCATGCGCGATGACGCGCACGTGTATTGCCACGACGGCCCGCTGCGCGACCGGGCCGGCAACGTGATCGAAGGCATCGCGATCGACGGCTTCCGGCCGTTGTCCCGGTATCTGGCGACGGACGGCGTGCGTGCCTATGCGTGCACGTTCACGTTGCTGCGTTTCACCGTGCTCGACGTCGACGTCGCGACGTTTCGCCTGCTCGACGAGTCGCATGCGGTCGACGCGAACCATGTCTATTTCCAGAACCGCACACTCGCCGGCGCGTCGCCCGCGCGCTTTCGGCTGCTGAACGAGTCATGGGGGCACGACGACCGCTACCTGTATCACTACGGCAAGCGCATGCGCGGCGCGGATCCCGCGACGCTGCGCCGGGTCGGCGCGTACCTGGTCGATGCGCAGCGAGTCTGGTACGGCGGGCGCGCGCTGGAAGGCGCCGACCCGGCGAGCTTCGTCAGCGCGGACGATGTGGCGCAGGATCAGGCGACCGACCGCGCGCGACCCTACCGTTACGGTCACGCGGACGATCCCGGCCCGCGCGAGCAATGGGAGCGCGACTGGTCGCCGTTTTTTGCCGCGCGTCCCGAATTGCAGGGCTACTGGTGGCATGCGCTGAGCGGGCAGGCCGCGCCGGACACGCCGGCACGGGCGCTCGGCGGCGGCTACCGGGTGGTCGGCAACCAGGTGTACCTGCACGATCTGCCGCTGCTCGAACCGGATG
Source organism: Burkholderia sp. WTPI3 (assembly GCF_021483755.1). Lineage (NCBI taxonomy): Bacteria > Pseudomonadati > Pseudomonadota > Betaproteobacteria > Burkholderiales > Burkholderiaceae > Burkholderia > Burkholderia sp. WTPI3. The sequence goes on from NZ_JAGIXF010000006.1 coordinate 129,544, forward strand.
CCGCGACGGTCCGGTGGCTCGGCGACTCATTCATCGCTGACCGCTCGCGGCTCTATTCGTACTCGACGTACCACAAGGGTTTTCTCGACGGCGGGCCGCTGCCGGGCGATCCGGGCCAGTGGCGGCACCTGACGGGGCCTTGGTATCAGGCCGGCGACCATTGCTATCTGCGGCAATGGCGAGGGCATGCGGACGCCGCGAAGGTCGACGGCAAGACCTTCGAAGTGTTGAACGACACGTATGCGAAGGATCGCAACGGCGTGCTGTGCATGCTGGTACGCAAGCGCGGCATCGATCCCGCGCGGGTCGAAGTCATCGGCGATCACCATCTGCGCGAAGGCGGCCGGCTGTTCTGTTTCGGCAAGGAAGTGAAGGCGAAATTCGATGCGCCGACGGCCGAACTTGTGGGGTACGGCTTCCTGCGCGACGGGCAGGGGCGCTTGCTGCACGACAACCAGCCGTATCGGCGCGGCGTCGATGGCGCGACGCTCACGTTCCTGTCCGGGCATTTCGCGCGCGATCGCGCGCGAGCCTACGTCTATTGCAACGGTGCAGAACTCGTGCCGCTGCCGGGCGTCGATCCGGCCGGCTTTCGTCTGGAACAACCCGATGTCGGCACGGACGGCAGTCGCCGCTACGTCTATCAGGCATGGCTGGCCGCGTGGCGCGCGCGACACCGGTCGCCGATGCCCGATTACGTGCCGCCGGACTATGTCGCGCCCGACGCGGCGGCACCGGCCAGTGCGGGCGCGGCGCCCGAATCGGTATCGGCGAACGGGTTGCGGCGATCGTCGCACGAGGAGCCGGCCGCCGCCCGTCGGGCATGCGTGCTCGATTGGACGCGCGACGACACGGGAGAGCCGCGCCTCGTCGTGGCCGGCGACCGGTTCTGCGATATCTGGGATCTCGCTCGGCGACAGGTGGTCGTGTCGTTCGCGCTGCCGCGCCCCTTCGTGCCGGACGGAACGGAGGCGAGCGCGATGGACGGGCTGCGCAACGTGCCGGTGAGCGCGTCGGCCGATGCGTCGCTGTCGACGCTGGTCGTCGCGTACCGGGACAACACGGCGCTCTACCGGGTCGACGCCGCGAGCGGCGCCGCGCAGGTGTGCTGGCAGGCAGAAAGCCGCCATGACGAGCCGGAGCGTGTCCATCTCGCACCCGACGCGCGCGAAGCGTGGGTGCGCATCCGCAACCGGCTCTATCGCGTGCCGCTCGCTGCGGATGGCGCGCTCGACGTGCTCGATTACGATCTGGCCGACCAGCGTTACAAGGATGCGCCGTTCGCGGTGAGCGCGGGTGGCCGTCGCCGTGCGTTCGCGCAGGACGCGGCGCTTGTGGTGCGCACGGACGGCGAAGCCGATCGCGAGCTGCCCGGCGCGGACAACGGTTTTCCGTGCGCATTCTCGGACGACGGCACGCGCGTGCTGGCGCGCGATGCCAAATGCGTGCTGCGCGAGTTCGACGTCGACAGCGGCAAGCGGATCGCATTGCATCGCGGCGGCTGGTGCGAGCGGAAGTGGTTCAAGAGCCAGGCCGGCTGGATCGGCGGACGTCCGGTGTTCGCGGGCCTGCCGACGGGCGGGCGCGGCGAGGTCGATATCTGGGACGTGCTCGACGACCGGTTGCTGTTTCGCATCGAAGCCGATGTGCGCGTGCCCGCAGCGGACGCGCTCCGATGCGGTGGCGACGATGTTTCTCGCGCATGATTTCATGCCGGCGCAAGATCGCGGGCATTGGCGGTCGCGACCGGCCGGCAGCATACGGCGCGCATGCACCATTCATTCACCACAACGACAAGGAAAATCACCATGGGCCTGCTGGGAAAGCTGTTCGGAAAGAAACCGCGTGACGAAGCGGCAACACCCACGCCGCGGCACGACGCGAACGAAGCAAGCGAAGCAGGCAACGCGAACGAGCAGGGCGCGCCCGACATCGCGCCGGAACTCGCGCCCGCGCTGAAGGCATTCCAGGCCGGCCGGCACGAGGCGGCGATCGCGGCGGCGGCCCCGCACGTGGAACGGCTGGCCGATGCGGCGCGCCTGTGCGCGCTGTCGTACTCGGCGATGAAGCGCTACCAGGAAGCGTTTCCTTACTGGCTCGGGCTGTTCCAGCACGAGCCGAGCGCGCACAACGCGGTGCAACTCGCGACGACGTCCGTGATGTGCGGCGAAGTGGCGCGCGGCGAAGCGTGGATGGAGAAGGCGGCCGAGGTCAATCACGACACGCACGAGCAGTCGGACGTAGCAGCGCGCGTGAACTTCATTTCGGCGCTGATGCAAAGCGGCCACGTGCGCGAAGCGCTGCCGCATCTTGCGTGGGTGCGCGATGTATACGGCCACGTGCGCATTACCGACTCGACCTTCCTCTACATGCGCGGCATTCCGTTCTTTTCTTCATTCCTCGAGAACAGTCTCGAGATCCTGAAGGCCACGCAGCCGGCCGACGCGATCGTGTCGTGGTACGGAGAACTGAAGGGCAAGCTCGACGAGGAAGGCGAAGCGCAGCTTGCCGCGTGGGTCGGTCAGTTGCCCGCCTGAGCGGCAGGCTGTCACGCGTGACAGCCTGCCGCGTCAAGCCGGCGCGGCGTCGCAACACATCCGTTCACCGCGTGGCGGTGTCGTGGTCGGCCTGCCGGATGCAGGCGATCCGGTACACGCCGTCTTCGACTTCGACGCCGTGCGTATCGTGCGTGAAGCCCGGGAAGCGCAGGTCGTACTGTTCGAGCGCCTTCAGGTAGCCGAGCAGCGGGCCGTCGGCCGGGCCCGCGTTCTCGCCCGGCATCAGCAGCGGAATGCCCGGCGGATAGGGCACGACGCCCGTCGCGACGGTGCGGCCCGCCATTTCCGACAGCTCCAGCATCTCGATGTCGTTGTGCACCAGATGCTCGAACGCCTCGGCGGGGCTGAAGTCCGGCTGCGGCAGCGTCGAGAAGCCGCGCGACATCATCTCGGTCGTCCTCAGGTCGCTCATCGCGCTGAACATCAGGTCGCACAGCTCGCGCAGCCCGAGCTTGCCGTAGCGCTCCGGATAGCGCGCGACGAGTTCCGGCAGCGCCTGTTCGAGCGGCGCGTTCGTGTCGTAGTCGCGCTTGAAGTCGAGCAGCGTGTTGACGAGCGTGCCCCACTTGCCCTTCGTCACGCCGAGCGAGAACAGGAACAGGATCGTGAAGTCGGTCGTTTTCTCGACGACGATGCCGTGCCGGTCCAGATATGCGGTGACGACCGACGCCGGAATGCCGACCGGCATCAGCCCGCCGTTCGGCGCGACGCCCGGCGTGACGATCGACACCTTGATCGGATCGAGCATGCAGTAGTCGTCCTCGATGTTGCCGAAGCCGTGCCACGTATCGCCCGGATGCAGCACCCAGCATGACGGGTCGGTGGCGAGCAGCGTTTCGTCCGCTTCATGGAAGCGCACGCGCCGGCCCGTCTTGCGGTCGACGACGATGTCCGGCTGCCAGCCGTTGAAGAACCAGTCGTCGTTCTCCTCGCATTCCGCATGCAGCCGCGCAAGCATCCGGCGGAACGATACCGCCTCGCGGATCGCGTCGGTCGTCAGCGCCTCGCCGCCGGGGCCGTCCATCATCGCGGCGCTCACGTCGTTCGACGCGATGATCGCGTAGTTCGGCGACGTCGACGCATGCATCATGTACGCCTCGTTGAAGCGCGCATGCTCGATCGGGTTGCGGCCGTCGCGGATATGGATGAACGACGCCTGCGACAGCGCGGCGAGCAGCTTGTGCGTCGACTGCGTCGCGAACACGGTCGGCTTGCTCGCGTCGTGCTGAGACGGATCGCCGTGCATCGCGTGACGGTCGCGGTAGATCGGGTTGAAGCGCGCATAGCCATACCAGGCTTCGTCGAAATGCAGCCGGTCGACGCTCTGGCCGAGCAGTTCCTCGACGCGCGCGACGTTGTAGCAGAGGCCGTCGTAAGTCGAGTTCGTGATCAGCGCATGCACCGGCGCCGGATCGATGCCGTCGCGGTCGCGCACCAGCGGGTTCGCGTCGATCGCGAGGCGCACGGCGGCGGCCGTGAGCCGTTCCGGCATGATCGGCCCGATGATCCCGTAATGGTTGCGCGACGGGATCAGGTAAGTCGGAATCGCGCCGGACATCGTCATCGCGTGCTCGGCCGACTTGTGGCAGTTGCGGTCGCACAGCGCGACCTGGTTGCGCGTGACGCTTGCCATCAGGATCACGCGGTTCGACATCGACGAGCCGTTCGTCACGTGATACGTGCGGTGCGCGCCGAACACGCGCGCCGCGTAGCGCTCGCTTTCGCCGATCGGCCCCGAGTGGTCGAGCAGCGAGCCGAGTTCGCCGACCGAGATCGACAGGTCCGAGCGGAACAGCGCTTCGCCGAAGAATTCGAAATACGCGCGGCCGACCGGCGATTTCAGGAACGCGGTGCCGCCCGTGTGGCCCGGCGTGTGCCACGAGTATTCGTACACGCGCGAGAACTGCGCGAGCGCGCGGAACATCGGCGGCAGCACGGTCTCGCGGTAGCGTTCGATCGCGGCGACGATTCGCCCGCCGATGAACGCGGTGGTGTCTTCCAGCATCCAGATGAAGTCGTCGGCCTTGCGCATCGCGTCGACCGGAATCGCGGCCGCGCTCGCGCGGCTCGCGAGCAGGAACACCGGCACCGTCGCATTGCGCGCGCGCATCGCGTCGAGCACGGCCTGCGCGGGCGCATGCGCGGGATCGTTGCCGAGCTCCCAGTTCAGCAGCAGGCACTGGATCGCGGGATCGGCATTGACGACGGCGCACGCGTCGTCGGCGGACGTCGCGATCACGACGTCGACGAGCCGCGCGCGCAATTCCTCGGCGAGCGCGGTGGCGGCGCGACCGGTGGCGGTGCGCTCGTCGATGTCGTGCTGCACGAGCAGTGCCTTCATGCCGAGGCGGCGGAATGCCGGTTGGGTCAAGGAAGCGGTCATCTGTTATTCCCCCGTTGGTTGAGTGGCCGGGATGCCTGCGGCGGCAGGCGAGCGTGCGAGAAGGCGGTCGGCCTTGTGCTGGCCGACGGAGATCCAGAAGGTCGCGACGAGCGCGACGATGGTGACGGCGAGCGCGAAGTAGCGCACCCAGCGCGGCGAGCGGCCGCCCGGATGGATGTGGGTTTCCGCGATTTCGCGCTGGCGGTTGATCGACAGCTCGTAGAACACGATCGTCGCGATCACGAAGATCAGCGACCAGCGCGTCTGCTGACCGTCGGAGCCGACCATCGCCCACAGCGAATAGACGGCGCCGATCAGGCCGACGATCGTGTAGAAGGTGAACTGGTGCGACGGCATCTTGCCGTAGCCGAGCACCTTGATCGCGATGCACGAGTAGATGTACGGCAGCAGCGTCATGATCACGGCGATCGACGCGATCTTGCCGAACTGCTCGCTCGCGCTCGGCGACATCGTCGCGAGCACCTGCACCGACATGATCACCGCGACGATCGCGAGGCCGGCCGACGGCACGTTCTTCGAGTTGACGCGCGCGAACACGCCGGCGAACAGGCCGTCGTCTGCCGCGGCCTTCGCAGTCTGGCCGACCAGCAGCGTCCAGCCCGCGAGCGAGCCGAGGCAGCCGAGCGCCGCGCAGATGGCCACCGCGTTGGCGGCGGTGTTGCCGAGCGCGAGGCGCGCGGCATCCGCGAACGGCGCACTCGATGCGAGCAGCGCCTTGTTCGGGATCATCCCCATGATCACGGTCGAGCTGAGCACGTAGCAGACGGCCGCGAGCACGACGCCGCCGACGGTCGCGATCGGCACGTTGCGCGACGGGTTCTCGACGACGCCGGCCGACACCGATGCGCTTTCGACTCCGATGAACGCCCACAGCGTGAAGTTCAGCGTCGCGCCGATCGCGCTGAAGCTGCTCGCGCCCGACACGTTCCAGCCGGCGAAGTACACGTCCTTGCTGAACCAGAACCAGCCGAACACGGCCATCCCGAGGATCGGCACGAGTGCGCAGATCGTCGTGACCGACTGCACGCGGCCGACCACGTTCGGCCCGAGGATGTTCGCGTAGGTGAACAGCCAGATCACGAAGATCTGCGCGAGCGCGAACACGAGCGGGTCGTGCAGGACCGGGAAGAAGTGCGTCAGGTAGCCGAGGCCGGCGACCGCGAGGCCGACGTTGCCGAGCACGTTCGCGAGCCAGTAGATCAGGTTGGTCTGGTAGCCGATGTACGGGCCGAACGACTTGCGTGCATACGCATACGGGCCGCCGGCGGCCGGGTCGATCGCCGCGAGCTTCGCGAACACCAGCGCGAGCGACACGGCGCCGACCACGGTGATCAGCCAGCCGAAGATCGCGATGCCGCCGGTGGCGGCGAGGTTCGCGGGCAGCATGAAGACGCCGGAGCCCATCATGTTGCCCGCGACCATCAGCGTGGCGGGAATGACGCCGATCTTCGGCGCGGAAGCCGCGGCTGGCGCGGCGGCGGAACGGGAGGAGGACGAGCTGGCATCGGACATGCGAGGCTCCTGGAAAAGACGTGATGCGGTTGAGGTGGCGCGGCCCGGCGCCGATCGACGATTCCGGAATGGATCGTCGTTTTATTAAGCGAAGCCATGTTATCCCGTTAATCGGATCGTGTAATGGAAAACGCCGGGATTTAATGAGTTAAATGTTGATGGATGTCATTGAAATCCGGCGACGGGTGTTGCGGTGCGGCATGGCGGCGCCGTGCATCAAGGCTGACGGGGGATGGTGCGGGTGCAGGAAAATCGAGAATCGCGCCGGTCGTTCGTCGATGAATAATTCATTTTTGACGAATTGGTTAAATCATTCAGTGATGTAAATAATGGGGCAATTTATTTTAGAATTTGTGGGTATTATCTGGCGCATTAAACCTGTCAATGCGTCGATGCCCATGACGCACATGACGATTTCTCGTTCCGAAAGGTGATGCCGATGCTGCCTTCCCGTTTGCCGCCGATCCAGGCTCCGATGGTCGGTTCGTCGAGCGCGCTTGCGTCCGCGTTCCCGCTCGCGACGGCCCCGGGCGGGGACCATCGGCGTATCATCCGGATTTTCGTCAGCCCTATCCAGGCACCCCACCATGACCTCCGTCGACACTACCCCCGTCCTCGACCATGACAAGCTCGTTACCTTCGTCGAGCGCAAGTGGAACGATGAAATCCTCCATGCACTGACCGACTACATCGCGATCCCCGCGAAGAGTCCCGCATTCGACCCCGACTGGGCGAAGCGCGGGTATCTCGAACGGGTCGTGACCGATGCCGCGCAGTGGGCCGAACGCCAGCCGGTGAAAGGCCTGAAGCTCGAGATCGTGCGTCTGCCCGGCCGCACGCCGGTGATCTTCTTCGAAACGCCCGCGACGCGCCCGGGCAGCACCGACACGATCCTGCTGTACGGCCACCTCGACAAACAGCCCGAATTCGACGGCTGGCGTGCGGACCTCGGCCCGTGGACGCCGAAGTTCGAGAACGGCAAGCTGTACGGCCGCGGCGGCGCGGACGACGGCTACGCGATCTACGCAAGCCTCGCGGCGCTCGGCGCGCTCGACGAGCAGGGCGTCGAGCGGCCGCGCTGCGTCGGCCTGATCGAGACCTGCGAGGAATCGGGCAGCTACGACCTGCTGCCGTACGTCGATGCGCTGCGCGATCGGCTCGGCCAGGTGTCGCTCGTCGTGTGCCTCGATTCGGGCGCCGGCAATTACGACCAGATGTGGCTCACCACGTCGCTGCGCGGGCTCGTGTCCGGCGACCTGCAGGTCGAGGTGCTTGAGGAAGGCATCCATTCGGGCGTCTACGGTGGCATCGCGCCGTCGAGCTTCCGCGTGATGCGCCAGTTGTTCGAACGCCTGGAAGACGCGAAGAACGGCAACCTGTTGCCGGGCGTGTTCCATTGCGAGATTCCGGACAGCCGCGTGCGCGAAGCCGACGCGGCCGCCGCGATTCTCGGCGACACCGTGTGGAAGGGGCTGCCGTGGGCCTGCGGGATGGACGGCAAGCCCGTGCTGCCGACCACGACCGATCCGCGCGAGGCGCTGCTGAATTCGACGTGGCGTCCGTCGCTGTCGGTGACGGGCGCGGCCGGCATGCCGGCGCTCGCCGATGCGGGCAACGTGCTGCGTCCGCGCACCGCGTTCAAGCTGTCGCTGCGCCTGCCGCCGCTCGTCGATGCCGCGCAGGCCGTGCAGCAGCTGAAGGCACTGCTCGAACTCGATCCGCCGTACAACGCGAAGGTCACGTTCAAGCCGGACGCGGGCGCCGCGACCGGCTGGAGCGCGCCGGACCTCGCGCCGTGGCTCGCGTCGTCGCTCGACGCCGCGTCGCGCCGCCACTTCGGTGCAGATTGCGCGTACATGGGCCTCGGCGGCACGATCCCGCTGATGAACGTGCTGCAGGCCGGTTTCCCGTCCGCGCAGTTCATGGTGTGCGGCGTGCTCGGACCGAAGTCGAATGCGCACGGCCCGAACGAGTTCCTGCACGTGCCGTACGCGAAGAAGCTCACCGCGGCGGTAGCGGACGTGATCGCGTCCGCGCGCTGAGCGCCGTTGCTGCCCATCCCGCCTCGACCTGACCCGACGGAGCCTTGCCGATGACCGCGCTGCCGACACCTGATACCGAACCGCTGCGCATGCGCGCCGAACCGCTGCATGCATTCGTCGCGGCACTGTGGGAGCAGGCCGGCAGCAGCGAGCGCGAGGCGCGGCTCGTCGCCGATCATCTGGTCGGCGCGAATCTCGCGGGTCACGATTCGCACGGGATCGGGATGATCCCGAACTACGTCGCGTCGTGGCGGGAAGGGCAGTTGCAGTTGAACGGGCACGCGTCGATCGCCCGCGACGGCGGCGCGGTGCTCACGGTCGACGGCGGACGCGGCTTCGGCCAGGTGATCGCGTTCGAGGCGATGGTCGAAGGCATCGAGCGTGCGCGCCGCATGGGCATCTGCGCGATCGGGCTGCGCGACGTGCATCACCTCGGCCGTATCGGGCACTGGGCCGAGCAATGCGCGCGCTCGGGGCTCGTGTCGTTTCACTTCGTCAACGTGCCGGGCGACCTGCTGGTCGCGCCGCTGCACGGCACCGATCCGCGTTTCGGCACGAATCCGTTCTGCGCCGCGTATCCGCGCGCGGGTCAGCCGCCGCTGCTGCTCGACTTCGCGACGAGCGCGATCGCATACGGCAAGACGCGCGTCGCCCATAACCAGGGCAAGCGCGTGCCGGCCGGGTCGCTGATCGATCATCTCGGCCGGCCGACCGACGATCCGGCCGTCATGCACGAGCAGCCGTTCGGCTCGCTGCTGCCGTTCGGGCTGCACAAGGGCTATGCGCTCGCCGCGATGTGCGAGATCTTCGGAGGCGCGCTGGTCGGCGGCCATACGACGTACGGCGACACGCTGCAGAAGACGAGCGCGATCGTGAACGGGATGCTGTCGGTGCTGATCGACCCGAACGCGTTCGATGCGGCCGATGCGCAGCGCGAGGCCGATGCGTTCGTCGCATGGGCGAAGGCGTCGCCGCAGGCGGGCGATGCGCCGGTGCAGATGCCCGGCGAGCCGGAGGAGGCGAGTCGCGCCGCGCGTGGCGCCGACGGCATTCCGGTCGATCGCGCGACGTGGCGGCAGATTCGCGAAAGCGCGGCGCTCGTCGGCTTCGACGACGCCCGGCTCGACGCGTGGACGCAGCGCTGTACCGGCGCAGCGTGACCGGCTAGCCCGAGCGAGCGGCTGATGAGCTGGCAGGCGGACAAGGCGCATGGCGACGAGATCGCGTATCAGGTCGCGAGCCTCGGTCGCGTCGACGTCACGCGGTTCTTCAGCGGCGCGGCGATGCGGCTCGATGGCGTGATGTTCGGGTTTCTCGCGCGCGGGTCGCTGTTCCTGCGGGTCGACGACGTGAACCGGCCGGCGTTCATCGCGGCGGGGATGGGGCCGTTCTCGTACACGGGGCGCACGCGGACCGTCGCGCTCGAAGGCTATTACGAAACGCCGGCCGACGTGCTCGAGGATGCCGGCGCGCTGTTCGACTGGTGCCGCAGCGCGTATCGCGCGGCGCTGTTGGCGGGTGCGCCGAAGCGCAAGGCGAAGAAGGTGGCCGGGCCGAAACCGGCGAAGGAACCGGCAGGAGCGTCGAAACCGGCAGCGAAACGGAGTACGAGGCCGTCGCCGAAGGCGGCGGAAGCGGCTGCGAAACCCGCCACGAAAGCGGGCGCGAAGCCGGTCACGAAACCCGCCACACAGCCCGCCCCGAAATCCGCGTCGAAGCGCAAGCAACCGTAGCATCAGCCGCACGCCGTCACGGCGGCGGGATGTCCGTTGTCCTCTCTTTCCGTTTTGTCCTTGCCGGGCGAGTCGGGCGATACCTCGCATCCGCACGGGATACACGAAAGCGCCAGGCTTGCCGCACCGCACATTCCCGATGCTTCACAACGGCGGTTGTGGCGTTTATGATCGGCGCGGGTTGCGTCCGCGTCTCGCGCATTCCCCGCCGGCCTCGCTGCCGGCTCCGCGAACGGCGCGTCGAATGCCGCGCGGAATGGCTCCCCCCTCGACACTCCAGACGGAGACAGCCGATGCTCGTCCTGATTCTCGGTTTAGCGATCTTCCTCGGTGTGCACTCGATCCGGATCGTGGCCGACGGCTGGCGCACCGCGATGATCGAACGCATCGGCGAGAAGGGCTGGAAGGCCGGGTATGCGATCGCATCGATCGTCGGCTTCGTACTGATCGTGCGCGGCTACGGGCTCGCGCGCGAGAACGTGACGCTGCTGTGGGTGTCGCCCGTCGGCGTGCGCCACCTGACCGGCGTGCTGACCGCCGTTGCGTTCGTGCTGATCGCCGCCGCGTACGTGCCGCGCAACCGGATCAAGCCGCTCGTCCATCATCCGATGCTGGCCGGCGTGATGGTATGGGCGGTCGCGCACCTGCTCGCGAACGGCACGCTGCATGCGGTCGTGCTGTTCGGCGCGTTCTTCGTGTGGTCGCTGGTCGATTTCGTCGTGTCGCGCGCACGCGATCGCCGCGATGGCGTTCGCTATCCGCCCGGCAGACTGTCTGGCGACATCATCGCCGTCGTGGCGGGGCACATCGTGTGGGCCGTGTTCGCGCTGTTCCTGCATGGCCCGCTGATCGGCGTGCGGCCGTTCGGTTGAACGGGCGCGCCTGCCAGGGTTGACTGGCGGGCGCGCACGAACCGGCCGCCGCACCCGCGTGTGTTGCGTGTCGAGGCAGCCGCACGGCCGCCTGAGCGCTCAGCGCACCGACGGCTGTCCGAGCGACGACGATTTGCGTCGCATGAAATACGACGCGACGATCACCAGCGCCGTCGACACCGTGAACCAGAACTGGAACTGCGAATCCGGGTTGAACGCCTGCGAGCCGAGCACGGCGACCAGCGCGAGCAGCGCGACCCAGTTCGATACCGGATAGAACCATGCGCGGAACGCCGTCGGATCGCGCTGTTCGCTCTTCGTCTGCCGGCGCATCGCGAAGTGCGCGACGATGATGAAGATCCACACGATCATCACGAACGCGCCGCTGCTTTTCGCGAGCATCAGGAACAGGTCGCCGCCGCTGACGAAGTGAATCGCGAGGATCGACACGCAGAGCGCGAGGCACAGCAGGAGCGCGTTCATCGGCACGCCTTTCGCGTTGGTGCGGCCGAACATCGCGGGCGCGTGGCCGCGCTGGCTCAGCGAGAACAGCATGCGCGAGTTCGAGAACAGAAACGAGTTCATCACCGACATGAACGACACGAACAGCACGAGCTTCATCGCGATGGCCGCGCCCGCGAAGCCCGCCATGCCGAACAGCGACACATACGGCGACTTCAGGTTGGCCTTGTCGGTCCACGGCATGCACAGGATCAGGATCGACACCGAGCCGACGTAGAACATCATCACGCGCACGATCACGCTCTTGATCGCGCGGATCACGTTCTTGCGCGGGTTCTCCGATTCGCCGGCGGCGACCGCCGCGATCTCGCTGCCCCCGAGCGAGAAGATCACGACCATCACGCCCGCGAGCACGGGCGAGATGCCGTTCGGCATGAAGCCGCCGTGGTCCGTCAGGTTCACGAGGCCGGGAGCGGGAATGCGCGGCTGGAAGCCCAGCAGGATCGACACGCCGAGCCCCATGAAGACGATGATCGTCGTTACCTTCGCGAACGACAGCCAGTATTCGGCTTCGCCGAACGAGCGTACCGAGTACGCGTTGCTCGCGATCAGCGTGACCAGCATGAACAGCGCGCCGCCCCATATCGGCAGCCACGGCAGGAAATCGTGGAGGATTGCGCCGAGCAGGATCGCCTCGACCGTGATCGTCATCATCGACTTGAACCAGTACAGCCAGCCGACCGCATAGCCGGCCCATTCGCCGAGATACGCGCTCGCATACGTCGAGAACGACCCGCTGTCGGGGTTGCGCGACGCCATTTCGCCAAGCATGAACATCACCAGCGTGACGATCACGCCGCCGATCAGGTACGACAGGATCGCCGCGGGACCGGCGGACGCGATGATCGCGCCGGAGCCGACGAACAGGCCCGCGCCGATCACGCCGCCCAGCGCGATCATCGTGATGTGTCGTTGTTTGAGGCTTTGCCTCAATGAGTTGTCCTGCATCTCCTACCTCTATTTATTGTTGGCCGGGAAGGTATCGGGCGGGGGCTGCGGCAAGCCTTCTGCCGCCGCGCGGTGCGCCGATGTCGGGAGCGTATGCGACGCGATGTGCCGGGCCGGCGGTGGATGATGATGACGGAGGCGCCGGCCGCGGATTGCCGGGCGTTGCCCGCGAGCGGGCAATGACGATGGCAGCCCCGGATTGTCGGCGGACGCGGGCGCGACCGCAAACGAGATATCCGAAAGACGTCTTGCGGTTTGCTCATCAATTGCCGTTGCGGCGGCGCCGCGCCGGCCGTTCCCGCGCGTGCGTCAGATCGGCTTGACGAACAGCCCGACGGTGAGCGCGCCGCCGATGCAGACGATGCCGATCCGCAGCACGCGTTCGTTGACGCGATGCAGTGCCCACGCGCCGAGCAGGCCGCCCACGATCGCGCCGCCGCCGAGCGCGATCGCCGCGCGCCAGTGCAGGTCGGGCGAGGTCACGAACAGCACGACCGCGGATGCGTTCATCACGCCGGCGAGCGCGTTCTTGGTCGACATCGCGTGACGCGGCGACAGGCCGGCCATCGTCAGCGCAGCCATCATCAGGAAGCCGATTCCGCCGCCGAAGTAGCCGCCGTAGATCGCGATCAGGAACTGCGAGATCGCGGCCGTGACCGGGCCGAGATGCTGCGCGCCCGCACTCGGCCTGCGGAAGAAACTGCCCCACGCGAACACGACCGTCGCGAACAGCACGAGCCACGGCACGAGGTGCGAGAAGATCGACGACGGGGTTTTCAGCAGCAGCAGCCCGCCGAGCGCGCCGCCGACCACGCTGAGCGCGAACAGCGCGCGAAACGACAGCTTGCCCGCGCCTTGCACCATGTTCCGGCTGGCCCAGCCGGTGGTGACCTGGCCCGGGAACAGCGCGACCGTCGACGTGATGTTTGCCGCGAGCGGCGACATCCCCGACACGATCAGCGCGGGCAACGTCACGAACGAGCCGCCGCCCGCGAGGGCGTTCTGCAAGCCTGCCCACAGGCCGGCGAGGATGATGAGAGCGAGCATCGGTGCGGGAATTCGGAGGTGGCAGGCTCGCATGCCGGAGGCGGGCATGCGCGGTGGTCGTTCGATGGTAATGCAGGATGGCCGACACGCAAATCGGGGCGAGTGCGGGGCCGCGGACGTGCGGGGCGTGTCGCGTCACGCCGTCACGCCGCCATGTCGTTATCGCGCCAACGTTCCCCGGGCGTGCGACCGGCGCCGCGTCGCTCGTCCGGTTCCGGTTGCGTGGCGGGTGCTTGCGCCGCAGCATCGCCTTCTACGTCCGGATAGACGACCGAGCCGCCCGTCCTGATCACAGCGCCGGCCGTGAGGCGCGCGGGCCCGACGCGGTCTTGGCCCATGATGCGCGGCACCGTTTCGCCGCGCGCGATCAGGTAGCCGGACACGATACGCCGGTGACAGCGCCACCACACGGCTTCCGAACACATGATCGCACGGCGCTGCCGGTGCCCTTGCGCGATCGGGGCACGTTCACGCGAAGACGGAAGCGACGTCGTGCGCATCCACGCGCCGCTCCGAGTTCTCGCGAACTTGCCAGGATCGACCTGAATCAGCCACCATTCGTTTCCGGGCCGACTGCGTCATGCCATCGCAGTCCGGCCTCATATTGCCGGAACGGCCAGTCCGCACCGTACGGACGATCAAAAAAGGCGCGCAGGACCAGCTCAGAGGAGAACACCCATGTCGGAAAAACAACGGATCCTGGTGGTGGACGACGATCCGGAAGTGCGTGCCTGGCTGACGAGCGCGCTGGAAGAAGCCGGGTTCGGGGTTTCGGCGGTCGACAGCGCCGCCGGGATGCAGCAGCAGCTCGCGGCCGCGCCGCACGCGCTCGTGATTCTCGACCTGAAGCTGCGCGGCGAGGACGGCCTGACGGTCGCGCGCGAGCTGCGGCGCCGCTCCGACGTGTCGATCATCATGATCAGCGGCCTTGGCGACGAGACGGATCGCGTGCTAGGCCTCGAGACCGCGGCCGACGATTTCGTCACGAAACCGTTCTCCGGGCGCGAATTGATCGCGCGCGTGCGCGCCCAGTTGCGGCGTACGACCGAGCTGTCGATGCCGCGCCCCGCATCGAACGGCGGCGGCCCGCGCTACTGCTTCGACGGCTGGACGATGGATCTGGCCGCGCGCACGCTGACGCACAACGGTGCGCCGTGCTCGCTGACACAGGGCGAATTCGAGCTGCTCGCCGCGATGGTGCAGCAGCCGTCGCGCGTCTGGTCGCGCGACCGGTTGCTCGAACATACGCGCGGCTTCGGCATCGATGTATACGACAGAACGATCGACGTGCTGATCCTGCGCCTGCGCCGCAAGATCGAACCGAACCCCGAGCAGCCGACTTATATCCGCACGCAGCGTGGCGTCGGCTATATGTTCGCGGTGCCCGTCGTGCGCGTGTGACGCGATGCGCGCGACGTTCAGGCTGTTGCCGCCCTGGAGTGTCCGGGCCAAGCTGATCGCGACGTTCCTGCTGCTGTTCGGCATCACGCTCGCAGTCGTGGTGGTCGGCGTGCTCGGCATGCGCGCGAACCAGAACGCGCTCGACGAATACGAGGCGAACGTGGTGCCGGAGATCGCCCGTGCGCTCGAGTTGTCGGACAAGGTCGCGCAGCTCGCCGCGGTCGCGCCGAGCATGATGCTGACGGATTCTTCTGACCTGCTGCACAACGACACCGAGCTGCTGCGCGGCCTGCTCGGCGACATCCGGCGGTTGTCGCCGGGCTTCGGCAAACAGCCGGGGCCCGCCGCCAAGGCCGGCGAGCGACTCGCGGTGATCGACGATCTCGACGCGATCGACCAGGATCTCGCCAGGCTGCTGATCGTGTCGGGCCGGCAGCGGCAACTCAAGGAGGAACTGAGCGACCTGCGCGTCGCGAACGACCGCATCGGCGCAAGCATCGCGCGCGACAAGAGCGTGATTGCAAAGCGCGCGCCGACGCTGCTCGAGATCTGGGCCCGCACGGCCGGAGCGCTCCAGGCCGCGAACGCAGCGGAGCTCGGCAGCGCGGAAAGCGATAACGAGGCGCTGTGGCTGCGCGTGCGCGAGCGCGGCGAGGATCGTCTGCAGCCGGCGCTTGCTGACGCGCTGCAGCACCTCGACGGCGGCGCGCGCAGCGTGTTCGCGGTGCGCCGCGAATTCCTGTCGAGCGAAGCGCAGACGGGCTATCTCGTCACGCTCCTGCGCGGCCACGCGGATCACCTGAGCGGCAAGTCGGCGCGCTACGTCGAACGCTTGCGGCAGATCGCCAGCGAGCGCAGCGACAAGGTGCGCAAGGTCGCGGTCTCCAGCCAGTCGGGCCTGCTGCTGCTGGCCGTCGCGGGCGTCGCGGTCGCGCTGCTCGGCGTCGCCTACGCGAGCCGCATCCTGCACAAGCTGCAGGCGATGACGCGCGTGATGGCGCGACTCGCGAAAGGGATTACGTCCGACCGGATGCCGTCGACGCACCGGCCCGACGAAATCGGCGAGCTGGCGCGCGCGTTCGAGGTGTTTCGCACCAATCTGATCGAAAAGGAGCAACTGACCCAGGGGCTCGAGTCGCAGCGCCGCCTGCAGGAGTCGGTGCTCAATTCGATGAACGACGGGGTGTCCGTCCACGACACGCACGGCAGCCTGATCGCGTGGAATCCGCCCTTCGCGACGCTGCTCGGGATCGACCCGGGCGCGCTGCATTCGGGCCTGTCGCTCGCGGCGCTGCGGCAGGCCATGCACCAGCCGGCGCGCTGGCGCCAGGTGTCGCGCGAAACCGCGACCCGCACGTCGGACGGCGCGCGTATCGCCGCATCGGCCGAACTGCACCTGCGGGACCAGCGGACCCTCGAATTCCACTGCCAGCCCCTTCCTGACGGCGGATGGGTGGCGGTCTGCCGCGACCTGACGAGCCGGCGCGCGGTCGAGGCGGAACTGCGTCAGGCGCAGAAGATGGATGTGCTCGGCCAGCTGACGGGCGGGGTGGCGCACGATTTCAACAATTTCCTCGTCGCGATACTCGGCAATCTGGAGCTGCTGTTGCCGCGGCTGGAAGGGCAGCAGGACGCGCAGACGATGGCCGAGCGGGCACGCCGCGCGGCCGAGCGTGCGTCGCGGCTCACGCGGCGGCTGCTCGCATTCGCACGGCGCCAGCCGCTGCGGGCCGAGCGCGTGTCGGTGAGGGCGATGCTCGCGGAAATGCTCGATCTCGTCGAATACTCGGCGGGCCAGCGAGTGGCCGTCGTGCTGGAGCCGGCCGCCGATCCGATGTGGGTGAACGTCGATCGCGGCCAGCTCGAGAACGCGGTCCTCAACCTGACGCTCAACAGCGCCGCCGCGATGCCGGACGGCGGGGAGCTGGCGCTGGCCGCGCGCCGCGAACCGGCGGCCGACGGCGGCGCCGCGCACGCGATCGTGCTGAGCGTCACCGACACGGGCTGCGGGATCGCGCCGGTGCTGCTCGACAAGGTGATCGAACCATTTTTCACAACCAAGGCGGCTGGCGAGGGGAGCGGGCTCGGACTCAGCAGCGTCTACGGCTTCGTGCGCCAGAGCGGCGGCGATCTGCGCATCCACAGCGAGGTTGGCCGGGGGACGCGCGTCGAACTGTGGCTGCCCGAGAGCGCGCCGCCCGACCGGCGCGGCG
>NZ_JAGIXF010000060.1:0-47029 GCF_021483755.1 Burkholderia sp. WTPI3
CGACAACGAGTTGATACCGGTCGAGGTCGACGTGGACAACGAGCTGATCGAGCTGTCAGCCGACGAGAGGCCCGTCGACGTGGAGGTCGAGAGCGAAGCGACCGTGCTATCGGTCGAGCTCAGGCCCGTCGACAGCGACGAGATTGCGTTGCTGGACGATGACACCGTCGTCGACAGCGAGTCGACGGCCGAATTGGTCGCGAAGAGCTGGGAGCCGTTGATCGCATCGGTACTGGTCGAGGTGATTTGACCGGCCGCGACATTGGTGATCTGACGCGTGGTGTTCGTGCTTGCGTCGCCGACGCTGACGACGCTACTCGGGTTGCCACCCGCAAACGTGGTCGTCACGCCGCCGACGGTACCAGTCGGCGTCGGGTTGGGGGCTTCGGTGACGGAGCCGCTGCCGAGCGCGACATCACCGGTGTTGTTGGCGACGGCATTCGGGCCGATCGCAACGGAATTGGTACCGAGTGCCTGGCTGTCGGCAGCCGTCGAGTTCGCGTGGAAGTATTTGATGCCCTGGCTGTTGATGCTGTCGATCGCCGAGCCGACGTTATTGGCGGTCGACGTTGTGCCGTTCGCGTTGTAGGTCGTGTATGCCGGCGCGGAAACCGTTCCGGTCGTCGAATCATATTTCGCACCGCCGCCGAGCGCCGTAGCCGTGCTGTTGCCGAGGTTGTCGGTCTTGGTCGTGACCGTGCTGAGGCCGGTGGACAGAGAGCCGATCGAGCTGGTGGCAGACGAAAGACCGGTCGACGTGGACGTGGACAGCGACAGAACTGAACTGTTGGTCGAACTCAGTCCCGTCGAAAGCGAGCCGATGGAGCTGGTAGCTGACGAGAGGCCCGTCGATGTGGACGACGACAGCGAAGTGACGTTGCTGTTGGTCGAGCTGAGGCCGGTGGACAGCGAGCCGATGGAGCTAGTCGCCGACGACAGCCCCGTCGACGTGGACGACGACAGCGAGGTAACGTTGCTGTTGGTCGAGCTCAGCCCCGTCGAAAGCGAGCCGATGGAGCTAGTCGCCGACGACAGACCCGTCGACGTGGATGACGACAGCGAAGTGACGTTGCTATTGGTCGAGCTCAGCCCCGTCGAAAGCGAGCCGATGGAGCTGGTAGCTGACGAGAGGCCGGTCGACGTGGACGACGACAGCGAAGTGACGTTGCTATTGGTCGAGCTGAGGCCGGTGGACAGCGAGCCGATGGAGCTAGTCGCCGACGACAGCCCCGTCGACGTGGATGACGACAGCGACGCAACCGAACTCTTGGTGGCACTGAGCCCCGTCGAAAGCGAGCCGATGGAGCTAGTCGCCGACGACAGTCCCGTCGACGTGGACGACGACAGCGAGGTAACGTTGCTATTGGTCGAGCTGAGGCCGGTGGACAGCGAGCCGATGGAGCTAGTCGCCGACGAAAGACCTGTCGACGTGGACGAAGACAGCGAGGTGACGTTGCTGTTGGTCGAGCTCAGCCCCGTCGAAAGCGAGCCGATGGAGCTAGTCGCCGACGAGAGGCCCGTCGACGTGGACGACGACAGGGAGGTAACGTTGCTGTTGGTCGAGCTGAGGCCGGTGGACAGCGAGCCGATGGAGCTAGTCGCCGACGAAAGACCCGTCGACGTGGACGAAGACAGCGAGGTGACGTTGCTATTGGTCGAGCTCAGCCCCGTCGAAAGCGAGCCGATAGAACTGGTAGCCGACGAAAGCCCCGTCGAAGTCGACGACGAAAGACTCGAGATGCTCGAAGTCGTCGTGCTGGCGACCGAGTACAACTGGCTGCCGTTGATCGCGTCGGTGCTGTTTGCCGAGACCAGGCCTGCTGCGACGTTCTGGATGCGTCGCTCCGCGCCGGCCTTGCCGACACTCACGACGCCGCCGCTTGCGGCGCTGCCGGCGTAGTTGCCGAATGTCTGCCCGCCGATCGTCGTGCTGAGCACCGAGCTGGTGCCGCCGGTCGCGGTCGATGCCGTGCCGGTCGTCACTGCGCCCTGGCCGATCGCGACGGAGCCCGTCACGTTCGCCGTGGCGCCCGTGCCGAACGCCGATGCGTTCGCGGTGGTCGCGGATGCGCCCGCGCCGAATGCCGTCGTGTTGGTCGCCGACGCATTGGAGGTGTTGCCGAACGCGGCGGCGTTGTTCCCCGACGCCGTTGCGGAGTTGCCGAGCGCCGTGGCGGACAGGCCCGTTGCTGTCCCGGTCGTGCCCTGTGCATAGGCGCTCTGGCCGATCGCGACGTCGCCGTTAGACAGCGTCTGCGCCGAATTGCCGAGCGCCATCGAGTTGGCGCCCCCGCCGGCCGCGCTCGCGCCCAGCGCGAATGCACCGCTGGCAGACGACGTCGCGCCGTTGCCGATCGCGACGGACGACTGGCTCGTCGCGGTGACTGACTGACCGATTGCGATGGACTGGTTACCGGTGGCCTGCGAGCCCGACGCCCCGGCGTGACCGCCGATGGCGACCGCATCCGTGCCGGTCGCGAGTGCCTGGTCGCCGATCGCAACCTGCGAGCCGAGGCCGTTGGCCGTGGCGGTGGCGCCGATGGCGACAGGCGAGGTTCCCTGGCCCGTGTTGGTACCGATGGCCTGCGCGCCCTGGCCGATTGCGATCGCGCCGTTTTGCAGCGCCGTATTCGAAGTGCCGGCCGTCGCGTTGCCGATTGCGATCGCGCCGGAAACCGTCGAGTTGCCGGTCGCGGTTGCACCATTGCCGACCGCGACCGCGTAAAGGCCCGACGCGGTCGACGAGTACGACGACCCGGTGCCGCCGCCGATCGCGACCGCGCCGGTGCTCGCGGACGATCGGGTGCCCACCGTGTATTGCGCGTACGCCACATTGGTTGCACACGCGCCAGTCACGAGCATGGCTGCCACGACGGCTTTTGCCACGGCCGACTTGTTCGGCTTGCCGCGTGCGGTAGAAATTTCCGATGCGGCAACCCAGGCGCCAAGGGATTCGTTCCAGATAGAGCGGTATGTGCGGTTCATGTCCTGCTATCTCCAAGTGCGCAACGCAACAAACCGGTCTATATCGTCAGATGAATCTGCCGTGCGCCCGCGCGAATCTAAAAAATGTAGGGCCGAGTTTATTTGAGATGGTTTTTTGAGATTGACAAATAGTGAAAAATGGAAGGCTTCGAAAGTTAAAAGAAGGTTAATGGGTCGTGTTTTGATGTATTAACGCGTAACGATTTGGAAAATAACGAGAATGCAGTGTGTAGGGCTTCGTGCACGCCATGTGGCGGGAAGAAAAGTCATAAGATTCAAATGGTTAAGTTTGTTATGTGCGGCAGGTTACATATGACTCACCACAAAACGTAAGACAAATGAAATGGCAAACGTTTGCGCTTGAGCGTCGCCTTTCGGATTTGTAATGATTGTTGGATGGCCGGAGTCGAGAAAATTTGCTGCTTTGTTAATCTATTAATTCGATAGCAATTTGTATTTTTATTTATATTAAATGCCATTCGGCGTGAATGGAAAACACCTGAAGAAGGTGATGCATAATTGTGCACGTTTGCTCATGGCGGGAGCTGCTGCTGACCGTCTGACGGGCGTTCGGCGACCGGTCGGTCAAGCGAAGTTGTAAAAAATTGCTACAGAGCAGTGCTGCTCAGCTCGGTATTCCGATCGGAAATTTGTTCCAATTGATGTGTCCCGGAGGACGTGGTGAGTGGGGACTGAAATAACATGCCCGCCTGTCCCCGACGATCGGGCTTTTAACGCTTACGATCTGGTGGCGAGGGGTTGCGCCCGGCGCTGCCGATAGACGTCCATGGCAAGGTCGGAGACGCGGTGGAAGGGGCCGAAATGTCAAATTCCTGGTGTGACAATTTGCCCTGCCACACGGAGGTCGGACATGCGTGCCGAACGACGGAAACGACGCACTCGAATGTATCGGGTGAGCAACATGGGTCCGACGGACGCGCATCGAGTCCCGCGTCGTCGTGCACGAGGCGTCGGATTCGGGCCGTGGCGCGGCCGAATCGTCGCGTGCGCCGCTCGAGCCCACGGGCTTGTGAAAGGAGGCGCCGCATGGGCAGCGGCTGGAGTGCGCCGGCGACGCTGCGCGTCGGCTTCCGGATCGGAAACCGGAAACGGACGCGCCTCGGCGCTATTTCCGCAAAAAACGCAGCGCGAGCCGCGCCATGCGCGGGACGAGCATCGGGCGCAGCAGCCGCTTGTCGTACCCGGCCATCCGGCGGTCGTTCTCGCTGAGGCACAGCTCGATCAGCTCGCGCGGGTTCAGCGTCTCGCCGATATCGGCGGTGCCCGTTGCCGGGAAGTTAGCGTCGCGTGCGACGCCATCGGCATCGATGCCGCGCGCGATGCCGATGCGCTCCCGGATCAGGAACACCCACACGGCCGCCGCGCGTGCGAAGAACCAGGGCCGGCGCCACCACGGCAGATTGCGCCAGTACCACGCGTACCAGTTAACGAAGAACAGGATGTGCCGGCCTTCCTCCTGGATCACGGGTTCGAAGGTTTCGACGAGTTCGGACGGGAAATAACCGGAGCGTTGCGCGGAGCGAAACAGGCCGAACGCGAAGAAGCTGTCGATGCACTCGCTGAAGCCGGTCATCATCCACGACCATTCGGGATCCGTCGGCGCCGGATAGGCAGGCTCGAGGGCGAGCTTGATGCCGTATGCGTGCACCAGCTTCGACAGTACGACCTTGTGGCGTGCTTCCTCGCCGCCGTCCATCTCGAGTGCGCGGCGCAGCAGCGGATCGTCGACGGTCGCGGCGAAGGTGGCGACGCGAATCGATGCGCGGCCTTCGGTCTGCACGGCGATGTCCCAGATGGGCAGCGACGTGAGTCGCTTGAGTGCGTCGGGTTGGAGTGCTGGCCAGTCGATGACTGCCGGTTTGTACGGGTTGTGTGTGTCGAGCAGCATGCGGCAGAACATCTGCCTGTGCGCATCGGAACCGATCCTGACCGGACCGTGCCTCTCGAAGGTCCAGTTGCGCATGGCGTGATCTGCCGCTGCATGCTCTTCCTGCAGCGTGTCGGACATGGCTGTTGTTATGCGATTACGGAGTGAAAGATTTTTGCATAGCTTCCGTAAACGCGTATTTTCGAGCGCGCGGCTGTGCTGCGGCCGTGCGCTCAGGCCTGCGTGTCGACCCAGAGGCGGCCCCAGCGGGACGCATATGCGAGCGCGTGTTCCTCTTCGAAGAAGAAGTCGATTGCGTCGAACGAGACGGCGCGCGGCGACGGGCCGCCGGTGGCCTTCTCGATCGTCAGGTTCGCGGCGAACAGCCCATTCGGCAGCCGGGCGGCAGCGGGGGCCACTTCGTAGCCTTTGTAGCGGATCGTGCGGTTCATGGCATGCGCAGAGGGTTCGGGCTTTCAGCGTACGAAAACCGGCAGCCCGCGTGAACCAATCTTTCGGCCAATGCAAATTACGTGGCGGGCCGAATCGTTATCGGCGCTGCGGGCGGGCTCGATGGAACGGGATGTGTGGAAGCGGCTCGCGCCGGGCTTCGGGACGCGCACCGCCCGC
This sequence comes from Burkholderia sp. WTPI3, assembly GCF_021483755.1. Taxonomy (NCBI): domain Bacteria; kingdom Pseudomonadati; phylum Pseudomonadota; class Betaproteobacteria; order Burkholderiales; family Burkholderiaceae; genus Burkholderia; species Burkholderia sp. WTPI3. The sequence continues at coordinate 5,504 of NZ_JAGIXF010000060.1, forward strand.
CGCCGGCGGATCAGGTCGGCCGGGGCGGGGCGGCAGGAAGGCGGCGATTACTGGTTGGCGATCTTCAGAACGGGCGCGAGCGCGTCGACCGATGCGGCATGCGTGGCCGCGCGATGCGACGCGAACGCGAGCGCGAATTCGGCGGCTTGTGCGCCGACTGTCTCGAGCTGCGCGACGACCTTCGGGTCCGAGCAACTGTCGGCGCTGTCGAAGCGCGTTTCGAGCGTGTTCACGGTAGCGCCGAACGGCGTCGGCCAGCCGCGCAGCGCGTGGACGATCGAGCGCAGCGACGTGAGCACGGTGCCGGCCGCCTGCCACCCGTACGCGGTGACGATCAGGCCGACCGCGCGGCCGTCGAGATACGGACGGTCGTCGGCGCGCAGTTCCTCGAGCGTGTCGAGTGCGTTCTTCACGAGGCCGGACACGCCGCCGTGGTAGCCGGGCGTGGCGATGATGATCGCATCGGCTTCTCGCACGGTGTCGATCAGCTCGCGCTGTGCGTCGGTGAGCGTTTTGTGTTCGGGGGCGTAGTGCGGCAGCGTATGCAGGAACGGGCCGTCGAACAGGCGCGTGCGTGCGCCGGCGGCTTGTGCGCCGCGCAGCGCGAACGACAGTGCGCGCTCGGTCGACGACGCGGCTCGGGTGGTGCCGCCGATGCCGACGACGAAGGGGCGGCGGTGTTGATCGAATGCAGTCAAGGGACGCTCCTCGGATGGCTTGCCCGGCTAAGCACCGGCTTAAAACCAGATGGTAACGACCCTGTCGCCACTCTGAAAACGACTTTTCGTTCTATCGATATGCCATGCACGAGGGTCGCGCGTGCGCGCGACGCCGCAGATGGATAGCAGAAATGCTTGGTTGGGACGGCGAGCCATGCTCGATAAGATGGACTCGTCTCCTCCATGATGTCTCTACTGACATGGGTTGGCCCCGCCAAGCGGATGCAGGCGGGGCTTTTTTTCGTCCGTCGCCGGAGCGCGGCGCGTGCCGTGTGGCGGGTCTCCGATTGACGCGTCAGCCGAACACGGGGCGGAAGAAGCTGCGTTCGTAACTGACGATGCAGCGCGTTTCCTCCGCGTAGCGGAAGGCGGCCTGGCAGGCCGGATCGTCCTTCGAGCGTTCGCGGTAACGCTCGTATTCGGCAAGGCTCGGAAACGAGAACATCGCGAGCGCGATATTGCTCGCGCCTTCGGACGGCAGGAAGTAGCCGTGATGCGTGCCGCCGAATTGCTCGACGAGCGGGATCCACATCTTGCCGTACGTTTCGAACTGATCGAGTTTGTACGGATCGATGACGTAGCGAAGGAAGCAGGTGACCATGGGCGCTCGCGGTGCAATGAAGGAGCAGCGAGTCTGGATCGCGTTGAGTGGCGTGTCAACGGTCGGGCGAGTGCGCGTGACGATGTCGTCGACGAGCGGCAAGCCGTGCACTGATTCCCCGAACAACCATCGACGACTTCGCGCGCATGCGGTCAGTTGCACGCGCACCGGACCCGCACGTCGCCGTCGCGTCGTACGCATTCGTGCAGCGCCGTATTTACGACATTTTTTCTTGCGACGCCAGCCGGCACGCTCCTAGACTTCGGTCATTCGAACCACGGAGCACCGCGATGTCGATTTCCCGGAACACGATCGCCGAATGGTCACCCGATGCGCCGCCTGCGCTGCGCACCGACCGGGTCGTCGTGCGACGCTTCGATCCGGCGTTCGACAGCTATGCTCAGCTCACCGCGCTGCTGCACCGTGCGTTCGCGCGGCTCGGCGCGATGGGGTTGAACTGCACGTGCGTCGACCAGGGCGAGGACGTCACGCGTCGTCGCGCCGAGGGCGGCGAGTGTTTCGTTGCGGTGTGCGGTGGGCGCGTGATCGGCACCGCGACGCTGTACGCGACCGATCCGGCGTCGCCATGCTCGCTGTACCGGCGCGAAGGTGTCGCGAGCGTGCGGCAACTGGCGGTCGACCCCGAATGCCAGAGCCGCGGAATCGGTGCGCTGCTGCTGTCGTTTGCGGGGCAATGGGCCGCGTTGTGCGGCTATACGCTGCTCGCGCTGGATACGCCGTATCCAGCGGCGCACCTGGTCGCGTTCTACGGCGCGCAGGGTTTCGAGGTGGTCGACGTGATGCGCTTCGCCGGCAAGCGCTACGACAGCGCGATCCTCTGCAAAAGACCCGTCGCACTGCCTGTTCATCCTGCCCGCCGTGTGTCGCCGGCATCGCGTCTGGCTGCGCGCGCGGCTGCGGTGCGACGCCTCGCGTATGCGTTGCCGTCGCGGGGCGCGACGGTGGCCCGACGCGATTCGCGCATGCGGCGTGGCGCGGGATGGGCTGCGCGCCGTGCGGCCGGCGCCGCGAGCTGCCGCGCGTCGCCGTGGCGGCCGCGCCAGCACGGGCGCCATATGGTCGGCTGAGCATCGCACGCCGGCCCAATCTCGAGTTCTCCCCCGCTTTTACCGCGTCGACGTCGTGTGAGCAGAGCGTGGCGCTCCTGCTCGTGCAAGGCCCATGAGATACCTCGCCGCGTCGCGGCGAAGTGGACGTTTGCGCGCTTTTTATGCTTTGACGGTGCCCTTTGTCGCGATCTTCACGCGGACCTTCCTATGACGGTTGTGTGGAAACGGAAGCCGCACGCCCGGACGCGCGAAGGCATCCGGCTCACCCGACCGATACCGGATGCGGCCGCGTCAACGCGCGCCGGCAAAGGAAAATCGCCATGTCTCCCGCCCTGTGACAAGCCCGCCCCCCGATTGCTCCGGCCATCCGCGCACGGCCACCCACTCGATGTTCGATCCCCGCTCAGGTGCGTCCCGCGATCGCCGACGCGTTCCGCAACCCGGTGCGGTGTCGAAGAGCGAAGGCATCGGACGGCGCCGCTATGGTTGATCCTGCGCCGCTGTTCGGCCGACCGAGGCGCCGGCCGGATTCGCATCGATCGCGATCGCGCTGGCTGTGGTTCGGTGTGTTCGGCAAGCTCCAGCATCGGCTGCTGAGCCGAAAGTTCGAACTTCAGCGAATCACTTCTGGTGGCTCGCGCTCGTCTGGAAGACTCAAGCGACCATAACGCACGGGTGGTGTCGAGGTGGATGGCGTCGGCCGGAAGCTGGCGGCAAAGGGCGGCGTGGTGCTGATGAAGTTTCAGCGGCAATTCGCTGGCGCGGCGGTGAAATCGGGCATCGCTGCGCCGTCGGGTCGACGATCAGCGATCAGCTCGTACCGATCGACGCGTTGATCAGCGGATCGGGCGGCGACTTCTCCATCGGTGACGGAGCGGCACGCGCGTGCTGTCCGACTGGATCGTCGTTCGGGTGGCGGTCAATCCGGGCGAAGCGCTTCTCGACGGTCGTCGCGATGGTCGAAGGCGCGAGAAGCGCAGAAGACGCCGAACGAAATCGCGCTGACCGATCCTGCTGGTCGCGCTGACGATCGTGATGCTGCTCGCGACCGCCACGCTGCTGCCGTTCTCGATGTTCTCGGTCGAGGCGATGAAGGCCGGCCACGTGGTGACGATCACGGCGCTCGTCGCGCTGCTCGTATGCCTGATCCCGACGACGATCGGCGGTCTGCTGTCGGCGATCGGCGTGGCGGGGATGAGCCGGATGATGACGCGCGGCTAGCTGACGACCTTCTCGATCGCGAATGACGTCGCGAAATACTTCGCGATCATCCCGGCGGCCTTTGCGACAACCTATCCGCAACTGCGTGTGCTTGACATGATGCACCTCGCGTCGCCGGCGTCGGCGATCCTGTCGGCGGTGATCTTCAACGCGCTGATCATCGTCGCACTGATCCCGCTCGCACTGAAGGGCGTGCGCTATCGTCCGCTCGGCGCCGCGCCGCTGTTGCGCCGCAACCTGCTGGTGTACGGCCTGGGCGGCGTGCTGTTGCCGTTCCCGTTCATCAAGCTGATCGACATGGTGCTGGTTGCATGCGGATAGGCGTGAACATGAGCTCGCATCGGGACGGAGGCGACGTCGCATGAGCGAGCCGAGCGTCGTCATCGTGATCGTCGACGATGACAGGTTGATTCGGCATTTCGTCCGGGTCGCGCTGAAGGCCGAGCACATGAACGTCTGCGAAGCCGCGACCGGCGTCGCGGGCGTGGCGGCGGTTCGCGCGCGCCACCCGGACCTGATCGTCGCGGATACGAACCTGCGAGATATCGGCGGCACCGCGCTGATCCGTGCGGTGCGGGCCTGCTCGGCCGCACCGCTGATCGTGTTGTCGGCGCTCAGTGCTGAGCGCGACAAGGTCGCGGCGCTCGACGCGGGCGCGGACGACTACCTGACGAAGCCGTTCGGCACGGCCGAGCTGATCGCGCGGATTCGCGCGCACCTGCGGCGGCAGGCTGGCGGTGGCTGCGTCGGGCCGGTGCGGGTATGTTTCGGCGACGTCATCGTCGATCTCGGCAACCGTCAAGTATTGCGCGGCGGTGCGCGCGTGCATCTGAGCCCGATCGAATACCGGCTGCTCGCCGTACTCGCGCATCACGCGGGACGCCTGCTGACGCACGACCGTCTGCTGAACGAGGTGTGGGGTGCGACGCACGACAAGGACGCCCACTATCTGCGCGTGTACGTCGGTCATCTGCGGCGCAAGCTCGAATACGATCCGCGCAGGCCGCAGCACATCGTGACGGAAACCGGCGTCGGCTATCGGCTGGCCGGCGCGCAGTAGCGGTACGTCGTGCGCTGGCTCAGGGGGGCGCGGCGGTTCTTGGCTCGCTGAGGGGCGCGCCGTTCCGCCGGCGCAATTGCGCGTCGAATTGCTGCACGTGAAGGGCCACGCGCTGCGCATAGCGCTTCGTGCCGCCGTTGTACCGCACGAGCGCGGATTCGACGTCGCCGTCCGCATTGTCGAGATAGCCGTGGAAGATCGCCGCGCCGATTCGCACATTGGTCGCCGGATCGGACAGGTCCTTCACATGCGCAACGAGGTCGCGATGCGCGGACGGCAGCACCTGCATCAGGCCGCGCGCGCCGGCGACGCTGACCGCATGGCGATCGAAACCCGACTCGACGGCGATGATAGCGAGCAGCAACGCGGGTGCGAGTCCGTAGCGGTCCGATTCGGTCTGTACTGCACGGGCGATCGCGCATGCGTCGGCATAGGCAACATGAAAGCGGGTGCGCAGCGTGGCCACGATCGCGTCGAGTGCGGGGGACGGTGACGCATCGGGCTCGGCGACGGCGGTTGCCGACGCCGTCGGCGTCGTGTCGGCTCGGGCCGCGGGCGTGACCGCCAGCGCCAGCGCCAGCGCGAGCGCGATCGGGACGGCGGACAGCAGTTGCCTCGTCGGCGGGGCCGGGCGCGTGCGTTGGAGCGGAAGGTCATGCGATGGGTACGTGTCCTGCATGTCGTCGCATCGTGGTTGCGATGCGACGACTGTACGCAGTTACCCGTTGCGATCGTCGAAAGAAACGGGGGCGGCGGATAAAAGGCGTGTAAAGCGCTCGGCGAACGCGCGGTATCACTTGTCGCGATTTTATGTACCGCCGCCGTCGGCGTTGCCGCCGCCCCGTGCGAGGCGCCACGCAATCGTTCCCAGCATGCCGACCGCGACGACCAGCGCGCCCCACAGCACGTAACGGCGTGTCGCGTCCGTATCGGCGACGGCTGATTCCGGCGGTGCTTCCGATACCGGCAATGCCGCGCCCACGCGTGCGGGCCGGACTTCCGGCGCCATGCCGACCAGCAGCGCATCGCGGCTCACGGCTGACGACAGCAGCGCCGCGTTGCCGACGCCGAGCGTAAACGGCGGCGTGCCGCGCGCAACGAAGGTCAGCGCGGCCGGATGCCAGCCGACCGAGACGGCCGGCTGGCCGCCGCCGAGTCCGCCGTTGCGCGTGTCGACGACGATCCGCCATGCGCGGTCCGTATCCGACGGGAATTCGAGCGGCGGATTGCGTTGTTCGCCGCCCTTGCCCTGCAACCGGAACAGCACGGCGTCGGCAACGTCGCGCCACGGCGCTTGCGCGTCGGGGCGGCTCTGCAGTGTTGCACGCGCAACGGTATTCGGTTGCGGCAGGTCGATCCGGACGCGGTCGACCGGGTATGCGCCGTCGGTCTCGAACAGGTATTCGCCGGGCACGCTGCCGGCGCGCACGTGCGTGGCATCGCGCCATTGGCGCGGCACGGTCGACGCATCCGTCGAGCGTGCATCGCGCGGATGCGTCTCGACGTCGACCGACCCGATCGCGGGTGCGCCGTCGAGCCAGTCGAGCCGCAGGTAGCGCGGCCCCGCGCCTTCGAGCGCGATGCGTTCCTGCACCAGCATGTCACCGCCACGCCCGACCTTCAGCAGTTGCGTGCTGCCGAGCGAGCGCCAGCTGCGCAGGTCGTCGCTCGCGGCGACGGCAACGCGCCCCTGGTAGCTGTCGTCGTTCACATGCACGAACAGCGCGTCGATTTCGCCGTCCGCATGCGACAGGTCGACGAGATCCGACGCATGCCTGGCGCGTGCCGGCGCGGTGGCGGCCGCGCGCAGCGAGCCGTCCGGGCCGACGGACACGCCGAGCGGCGCGCGGCTGTCGTCGTTACGGGCCGGCGGCAGCGGGAACCAGTGCACCGGCGTGCGCGACGGCGCCGCCGCGGCCATGACGGGCGCATCGAGTGAATACGGCACGGGCTCGCCCGCGCTGTTGAAGATGCGCACGTCGCCGAGATCGTCGCGCCGGCTGCCCGCATAGACGGCCTGCGGCACGGTGAGCTGGTAATACGCGGCGCTGCCGTCGAGATCGAGCGAGAAGCGATGCACGACGCGTTCGGCGCCCGACGTGGCGTCGGCCGCCGCGAACGACGTCAGCAGGCTCAGGCCGAGCAGGGCTGCGAGTCGTTTCATGATTGTTGATCGTTGCGTTGGAGCGCGGCCTTCGGCGGCAGCGGCGAGAAATAACCGATCAGCAACAGCAGCACGCCGATGCCGATGAACGACACGATGCGCTCGATGCCGGTGACGTGCGACAGGTCGAACAGGAACAGCTTGATCACCGTGAGCGCAAGCAGCGCGGCGCCGACGAACCATAGCGCACGCAACCCGCGACGCGTCGCCCAGATCATCGTCGCGAGCGCGCAGACCGTCCAGTACACGGACACCGACGCCTGCACGAGCGTCGATTCCGCCATCGCATCCAGCGCGTATGGCACGCCGGTCCAGTGATGCAGCGTGCGCAGCAGGATCGCGTTCAGCCACAGGAACGCCGTCGCGCCGGCCGCGCCGAGCAGCCCGACGCGATAGTTGTCGAACGACCAGCCGAGCTTGCGCGCACGCACGAACCACGACCCGGCGAGCGCATAGACGACCACGAGCACGAGATCGAGCGGATTGAGCAGCGGGATGCGCGCCCAGTTGCCGCCGTCCTGCGTGAAGTTCGCGTAGAAGGTCCAGGCCCACATCACGACGATCAGCGGCAGCGCCGCGAGCGCGCACACGCGCGCGATGCCGTCGCGGCGCACGAGCCACATGCCGGCGAACGCGAACAGGCTCCAGCCGACCATGAACACCTGCTGGATGCCGAACGACGACAGCACGGTGTCGATGTCGTAGCCGAAGTGGAACCGCTGATGCAGCGTGCGCAGCAGCAGCGCGTTGAACCACAGGAACACGGTTGCGAGCGCGGCAAGGTCGATCGCGAGCGGATGCCACGTGACGCCGAGCGTCTTCAGGCGGCGCAGCCACGTCGCGAACCCGACGAAGATCAGAAGTTGCGCGACGTCGAGCGGATTGAGCAGCGGCAGCCAGAACAGCGGCGACGCGTCGCCGTCGCTCGTCACACTGGCGATGCTCCACAGCCACAGCAGCGCGGCGAGCGGCGCGGCGCCCCATACCTGATAGGCGCGCGGGAATGCGGCAATCGGCCAGCGCAGGCGCGTGCCGGGGCCGGACACCAGCAGGAGCAGCGCGCCGAAGCCGTATGCCCATGCGCTCCAGCTCCACGCGCCTTCGGGAACGAACGCGCGCAGCCGCCAGAAGCCTTCGAGCGAGAACAGCCCGCACAGCGTCCAGAACGTCAGCGTGTGCAGCGGCGCGATCACGCCGGCGGGGATGGCCGTCGCGCCGGTCGATGTCGCGCCCGACGTGCCGGCGGCCGCGGTGTTGCGCGACTGGCGCCACAGCAGTGCATGGCATGCGACGACGGCGATCGGCCACGCGAACGCGCCCATGCCCGACAGCGGCGCTTCGTGCGCGTCGAACGCGCGCAGCGCGAGCAGCGCCAGTACCGGCGTCAGCGCAAGCGCCGGCCATTCGGCGATCGGCCACGCGAGCTTGCGGCGCGCGACGTGTGCGAGCCAGGCGGTGCCGGCCGCGAACAGCGCGGTCGTGTCGACGACGAAGCGGTCCGGATGCAGGTCGACATGACGGCTTGCGTAGACGAGGATCTCGTGCAGCCCGCCGCTCAACCACCACAGCAGTCCCCAGGCCGCGGCGGCTGCGCCGACCTCTGGCATCCATGCGTGCCACGCGCGCGCTTCGTCGCGCCCGTGCAGCCACCAGCCCGTGAACAGCCCGGCGAGCGCGATCAGCAGCATCGCGATATACGGGCTGTTGAGCACCGGCAATGCGTTTGCGTCGACCGGACCGAGCACGCTCGTGAAGAACGCGCCGGCCGCGGCCACCTGCATCAGCAGCCCGAAGCCGAACGGCGCGAGGCGCTTCTCGCGCACACCGACCCATACGATGGCCGCGCCTTCGATCGCCCATGCGGCGCTCGTCGTCGGGCCCGAGAATGCGAGCGGCACCGCCAGCGTCGCGAAGATTACCGCGAGCGCGAGCATCGCCTCGAACAGCAGCGCGAGGCGATCGCGGCGCCGCGCGAGCCATGCGGCGACGGCAACGTAGAACGCCGACAGCGCGACGGCGCTCCACGCGAGCCCGAACGGCATGTCCTTCACGAGCGACGCCTGCAGTGCGGTCGCGACGATCGGCGTGCCGAACACGAGGGTGCCGTCCACATAGTGACGCAACGCGAGCTCGCGTTTGACGGCATAGAGCAGCGCGATGCCGACATACATCAGGAAGAACAGGATCAGGAACGGCTCGGTGCTCGCGAACAGCGCGGGGCGGTAGGCCGTCACGCCCCACGCGGAGCCGATCGTGAACGTGAACACGAAGCCGAGCAGGTTCAGCGGGCGCCATGCCTTGAACCACGCGATCGCGAAGATACCCGCGTTCAGCAGCGCGTAGTAGCTGAACAGCGCGACGTGGCTGCCGTGGCCGGTCGACAGCAGCACCGGCGCGAGAAAGCCGCCCGCGCTGCCCATGAACGCGAGCGGCAAGGCGTTCTGTTTCACCGCGAGGAACGCGCTCAGCGCGCAGACCGCAACCATCAGCGGGAACGCCGCGCCGACGGGCAGCAACGGGTAGAGCTTGGTCGCGGCGAAGATCGTCAGATACAGGATGCCGATGCCGCCACCCTGCAGCACGAGACCGTACGCGGCGCGGCGCGCACGCACGCGCCAGCCGATCGCGAGCAGCGCGGCCGCGGCGAGCGCGGTGCCGGCCAGGCGGAATTCGATCGGCAGCATGTTGTTGTCGGCCGCGTACTTGAGCAGGAACGCGACGCCGAAGAACAGCACGATGATCCCGACGCGCACGACCGTGTTGCCGCCGAGCAGCCAGTCGCGCGCGGCACGGAACGCGCGTTCGGCGATGCCGGGTTCGCGCGGCTTCGGCGGGACGGGCGGGGTAGCCGGGGCAGGGCGCTCGATCGTTGCGGGCGCATTCATCGGTGCGGGAGTGGCAGCGTCGGCGTCGCGCATGCGCGGCGTGGTGATTGCAGGCGCGGGAGCCGGCATGGACGTCGACGACGGCGAACTCGCGCTCGCGGCGGCAGGCAGTGTCGACGGTCGTGGCGGAATCGCGGCGGCGGATGGCGCGACGATGGCGGACGGAGACGACGCTTGCGCGGGGCTGCCGGCTGCTGCTGCGCCGGCCTTCGCACCGGCGAGCTGGCCGCGCAGCACATCGAGCTCGCGCGTGAGCGTGTCGACCGTCGCCTCGAGACGAGCGACGCGATCGGCGAGCGTCGCGGGCGGCTGTGGTGGCGTCGCTGCCGTCGTGATGGCGAATGCGTCGCGTGCGGTGGTGCCGTTCTTGCGCTTGTGTTGCAGCAGCGCGTGGCCGAGACAGAACCCAACCGCCGCGCCGAGCAGCGCGCCGTTGGCGGCGGAGAAATCCCCGAACAATGCGGCGATACCGCCCACGATGAAGCCGATTGCGGCAAAGGCCCAATTCATCGCCTTGCTCCCTCTTTCATTTCGTTATCGTGCTTCGATCGCGGTGCGCCCCGATCGAGGCTGTTTCGGCATGGCCGGCAGGCGAACCGGCATGCGCGCACTCCGGCGCGGTGCGGTGCGTGCAAGGCGCCGCGACGTCGCGAACAGTGTGGTTGCCGGCAATGTATCACAGCGGCCATGCGGGATTTTCTGGGTTGCGGACAGGCCTCCAGACGTGGCTGTCTGGCCGTTGCGACGCGCGGTTTTACGTACGGTCATGCTTTTTGTCCGCATGCGACCGCGATTCGGTCCGATCGGACGTGAAATTGTCGCAAAGCGACCTGCGGCCGATGCGCCTTGACGCAAAACGTCATCGGTCGCGCGTCACGCTGCTGCGCACAAGTCTCGCGCGCGATGCCCGTCGTTGCCGGCCCTGCGCGTATTGCATTGCCGCAATCGGATGCGGTCGCGTGCCGCGGTCCGCCAGGTGCGGCTGCCGGCCGTGTCGTATTTGCGCAAGCGTTTGTCGTAATTCGTCGGCAGGTCGGGGTTTTTTCTGGCAACTATGTAGGCACGCTATGTGACACGCGTGAGTCCCCGCTACACGAGGAGAAGGTTTCGATGGATGCCCCCAAGGTCGTGGTCGAAGGTCTGTGCAAGGTGTTTGGAAGTAACCCGCAGCAGGCGCTCGACATGCTCGCCGCCGGCTCGACGAAGGACGAAGTGCTCAAGCGTACCGGTCAGGTCGTCGGCGTGCACAACGTATCGTTCGACGTGCAGGAAGGCGAAATATTCGTGCTGATGGGCCTGTCTGGCTCCGGCAAGTCCACTCTGATCCGCCTCGTGAACCGGCTGGTCGATCCCAGCGCCGGCAAGGTGATGATCGACGGGCTCGACGTCGCGTCGGCACGCCGCTCGGCGCTGACCGCGCTGCGCCGCAAGGACATGAGCATGGTGTTCCAGTCGTTCGCGCTGATGCCGCATCGCACCGTGGTGTCGAATGCCGCGTTCGGCCTCGAGGTCGCGGGCGTCGGCAAGAAGGAACGCGAGCGCCGTGCGATGGAGGTGCTCGAGCAGGTCGGTCTCGCCCCGTTCTCGCAGAAGCTGCCGTCCGAGCTGTCGGGCGGGATGCAGCAGCGCGTCGGCCTCGCCCGCGCGCTGGCCGTGAACCCGTCGCTGATGATCATGGACGAGGCGTTTTCCGCGCTCGATCCGCTCAAGCGCCGCGAAATGCAGGACGTGCTGCTGCAACTGCAGAAGGAACAGCGCCGCACGATCATGTTCGTGTCGCACGATCTGGAAGAGGCGCTGCGCATCGGCAACCGCATCGCGATCATGGAAGGCGGCCGGCTCGTGCAGGTCGGCACGCCGCAGGACATCATCACGAACCCGGCCGACGACTACGTGCGCGCGTTCTTCGACGGCGTCGACACCAGCCGCTATCTCACGGCCGGCGACCTGATGCAGACGGGCGCCGTGCCGATCGTGTCGAAGTGCGATGCCGCAAATGTCGCAGCGACGCTGAACGGCAGCGCCGAATACGCGTTCGTGCTCGATGCGGCACGCAAGCTGCGCGGCTTCGTCACGCGCGATGCGATCGGCCAGGAGGCGCCGTCCGTGCGCCCGATCGAAAGCATCCGGCACGATGCGTCGCTCGAACACGTCGTCGCGCGCGTGGTCGCGAGCCCGAATGCACTGCCGGTCGTCGACGACGACGGCTGCTACTGCGGCTCGGTCGACCGTGCACTCATCCTGAAGGCCATCACGCGTTCGCGAGGTTCCCATGTCTGAAATGATTCCGCTCGGTACCTGGGTCGACCAGTCCGTTCACTACCTGCTCGACCACGATGCGGCGACGTTCGATGCGATCGGTCGCGCGATCGAGGGTCTCGCCGCCTTCGTCGAACACAGCCTGCAGGCGATCCCGATGTGGCTGATGATGGCGATCTTCATCGGTGTTGGTCTGTGGCGCGTGGGTTGGCGCTTTGCGCTGTTCACGACGCTGTCGCTGCTGCTGATCTTCGCGACGGGCTTCTGGGATCAGACCGTCATCACGCTCGGCCTCACGCTGTCGTCGACGATCATCAGCCTCGTGCTCGGCATTCCGCTCGGCATCTGGGCCGCGAAGAGCAAGTGGGTCGCCGCGATCGTGCGTCCGATCCTCGACCTGATGCAGACGATGCCCGCATTCGTCTACCTGATTCCGGCCGCAATGCTGTTCGGTCTGGGCCGCGTGCCGGGGATCCTGTCGACGGTGATCTTCGCAATGCCGCCGGCCGTGCGTCTGACGAGCCTCGGCATCCGTCACGTGAACCGCGAGATCGTCGAAGCCGGCCAGGCATTCGGCTGCACGCCGTGGCAACTGCTGTACAAGGTGCAGTTCCCGAACGCGCTCCCGTCGATCATGCAAGGCGTGAACCAGACGATCATGATGGCGCTGTCGATGGTGATCATCGCGTCGATGGTCGGTGCGGGCGGCCTCGGCAACGACGTGCTCGCCAGTATCCAGCGTCTCGACATCGGCCTCGGCTTCGAAAGCGGTCTGTCGGTCGTGCTGCTCGCGATCATTCTCGACCGCATTACCGAAAGCTTCGGCCGTGCGCCGGGCACCGTGAAAGCACCGCTGTTCTCGGGCCTGAAGCAACTGTTCCGCGGCAAGGCAACGCCCGTGCAAGCGTGACGCGCTGGCGGCCGGCAAGTCCTCCGGCCGCCTTCCCTGACTCGATACCGGCCTCCGCGGCATCCGTCGCGGGGCTGACCGCCTGCAACCTGCTCAACCCGTTCGCCAGGAGCCCGATGTGACGTCCGCCGCTGCCGTTGCGCCCGCCGCCTGCGTTTCACCGGTTTCGTCCCTCGCCCATTTCGGCTTCCTGACGCTGCCGAATTTCTCGATGATCGCGTTTTCGAGCGCCGTCGAAGTGCTTCGGATGGCGAACTACGTCGGACGCGCCGACCATTACCGGTGGTCGATCTACTCGCTCGACGGCGCTCCCGTGCATGCCAGCAACGGCATCGCGGTGCGGCCGACCCAGGCGCTCGACTACACGAGCCTGCCCGACGTGATGATCGTGTGCGGCGGCATTCGCATCCGCGACGTGGTCGACGACGGCGCGCGCGACACGCTCGCGGCGCTCGCCGAACGCGGGCTGCCGCTCGGCGGCATCTGCACGGGCGCGTATGCGCTGATGTCGGGCGGGCTGCTCGACGGCTATCGCTGCACCGTGCACTGGGAGAACCTGTCGTCGCTGCACGCCGAGTTTCCGAACGTCGGGTTTGCGGACGAACTGTTCGTGGTGGACCGCGACCGGCTGACCTGCACCGGCGGCACCGCGCCGCTCGACCTGATGCTGAACCTCGTCGGAATGCGCTTCGGCCAGCAGCTCGCCGCGCAGGTGTCCGAGCAGTTCATTCTCGAACGCATCCGCAGCTCGACCGACACGCAGCCGATTCCGGTGGATGCGCGCGTGGGCTTCTCGCGCGCGGAGCTGATCGAGGTCGTGCGGCTGATGGAAGCGAACATCGAGGAGCCGTTGTCGCTCGAGGAGCTCGCGCGGCTCGTGCGCCTGTCGCAGCGGCACTTGCAGCGGATGTTCAAGGTGTACCTGAACGTGTCGCCGACCCACTATTACCTGACGCTGCGTCTGAAACGCGCGCGCGATCTGCTGCGCACGACCGACGCGTCGATCGCACGCGTGACGACGACCTGCGGATTCCATTCGCCGTGTCACTTCAGCAAGGCATACCGCGCGCAGTTCGGCCACGCGCCGAGCTACGAGCGCCGATTGCCGGGGCGCTGAGACTTTGCGCGAACCCTGTTCGGTCCGCGACGCCGCCGGGATCGCGGCGCGCGGCTTCAATCAACGATCCCGCATCCAAGCAAACGACGTCACCTTGAGGAGAAGACAAATGAAGCGCCTATTGATCGCAGCGGTATGCGGGATCGGGATCGCCGCGCCGATGTCGGCCGTTTATGCGGCCGACCCGCCCGTGTGCAAGAACGTGCGCTTCGCGGACGTGGGCTGGACCGACATCGCGGCCACCACCGGCCTCGCAGCGACGATGCTGCAGGGCCTCGGCTACTCGCCGACCAAGACGATCGCATCGGTACCGATCACGTTCGCCGGCATCAAGAGCAAGCAGATCGACGTGTTCCTCGGCTATTGGTCGCCGACGATGGACCCGATCATCCAGCCGTTCACGAAGGCCGGCACGATCAAGGTGCTCGCGACGCCCAACCTGACCGGCGCGAAATACACGCTGGCCGTGCCCGACTATGTGTACCAGGGCGGCCTGAAGTCGTTCGCCGACATCCAGAAGTACGCGGACAAGCTGAACGGCAAGATCTACGGGATCGAGCCGGGCAACGACGGCAACCTGCTGATCAAGAAGATGATCGACGGCAACCAGTTCGGCCTCGGCAAGTTCAAGATGGTCGAGTCGAGCGAAGCGGGGATGCTGGTCGAGGTGAATCGCGCGATCCGAGACAAGCAGTGGATCGTGTTCCTCGGCTGGGAGCCGCACCCGATGAACGTGCAGATGAAGATCGACTACCTGAGCGGCGGCGACAGCGTGTTCGGCCCGAACTACGGCGAGGCGAAGGTGCTGACGGCCACGCCGCCCGACTACGCGCAGCGCTGCCCGAACGTCGCGAAGTTCGTGTCGAACCTGCAGTTCACGACGTCGATCGAAAACCACGTGATGGTGCCGATCATGAACAAGGAAGACCCGAACAAGGCGGCCGCCGAATGGCTGAAGGCGAACCCGCAATCGCTCGACAAGTGGCTGGCCGGCGTGACGACGTTAGACGGCAAGCCGGGTCTGCCGGCCGTGAAGGCGTATCTCGGCGTGCATTGAGCGAGGTGGTTGGTTTTTTTTCGCTTGGGCCTAAGGTTTGACGGTGGTCATGCGCCCCCGAACGACAGAGTTGTTATCTGGGTTCGGGGGCTTTTTGCATGCTTGTTCAGCATCCTGGTCGAGCGATTCGGAAGTTCAATGATGGAAATATAAGAAAAATTAGTTATACGAATTTCAAACTCGTATGATTGAAAACCCTTTCGAGAGCGAGCATCTTTGTGTTGGCCAATCACGCCAATTTCATGAACGGGGATCAGGATGCCGCATAAGCAGAAATTTCCCACGTATTTGTTTTCCGTTGTCGACTCGCATGCCGATCGCGGCGGGCACGGGGACGCTACCAATAGAGAACTGATGGTCCTGAGGCTTGCCGTCTCAGGCAGCGAGCGGGGTGGCGGCGCATGATCCGCTATTTTCTTGCCCAAGGTGATCGGGGCGGCAGCGCGACAATTACGGAAGGGCTGCCGACCGTTACCGGCTCCAATCCACCGCCGCGCGTGCATATCGCGCACTCGATATGAAAACCTACTGCACGGCTTGCGGGCAGAAGGGATTTATTGCCCCAAAGGGCCGCGGTGGCCTGGATTCGGGCCGAACGGAAAACCTTGGGCGTTGAGCGGCGACATTAACGTCTGTGGTTGCAATCCGCCGCCGGTGTTCTATGCCGAGCGCGGCATGAGGATGTTATTTACGGCTGAGCAAGCAGCGGCGTTGACTGGGCGGATCCGAAATCACACGGATTCTGCATCGGCAGCCAGCGATGAGCAGTATGTCTTGTGCGATGAGCGGAGCGGTCGGCCGCTTGCACGTGTTCGGTACCGGATATGCACAACATCAGGTCATGTCTTTAGTGGCGTCACTGATTTCGAGGGAAACACCCAGCGTGTAACAACGCGTCACGCGGAGAAAATCAGGCTCGAGGTCGTGGAGGAGAGCAGCGATGCCGTGTAACGAATACGTTTGCGTCCACGATTCTGCCGTGACGAACACCGTGCCGGGTTCCAAGCTTAAAGTTTCCCTTACGTTCAACGGGCCACCAATCTGTCCGACCATGACTGATGCAGAATTCAGAAAACTGATGATGCAACTTCGCGATGAAGGGGCCGATCTGGTCAAGGAGCGGCTCAAAAGACTGGCCGAGTGGGCACCCGAGGAACGTAGACGAGTCTGGACGTGGTTTGGCGCAAATAACCACGAGATTCGTCATCGCCTCGCCACTGGACTGACGTCGACCCTTTCTGCCATGCGGTCACTCGGCCCGGGGAATTTCCTAAGGGCTCGTCCCGATCTGGATAGAGCACTTGGGTGCTTGCCTACTAACAAGAATGTTGGAACCGTTGCGCATGTATGTGGCCCTGACACTGAAACGCATACAATAAGCATTCACGAAGAATTTTGTACCATTCGCGATCGAAGTCGGGCGGCAACTTCGAAGTTGTCAACAATTATCCACGAATGTACTCACTTCAAGGATACGTTCGGGGCGGGCGATCCAAAGTATGGAATCAAGCGATTTCTTCCCGAATGGGGGCAAAATAATCCTGAGATAGCCATTAAAAATGCGGACAGTATTTCGGCATATGTTATCTGGCTTGATTAGCGGTGCATTCTTGTTGTTTGGATCCGTAAATTCGTATGCTTGCGATGGGCCCGAGAATTTGCCGGGGAAAATTTTGATCTTATGTTTGAGCGGAATTCTGCGACGGTGAGCGACGCGCAAGCGAAGAGGCTGAGAGTCTGGGTATCGAAAATGTTGTCGCAGTTTCCGATTCGCGAAGGTGTAGCCGTGAGCGGCGTGGCCGAGTCTGCGGAAGTCTATCCAGGAGAACTGTCTGCCCGGCGTGCCGAGTCCGCCCGGCGGTTGTTGGTGCGTTTCGGGCTGAAACGGGAGCGCTACGCTGTTCATGGTTATGTTTATGAACGCATGAGCATTCAGGACGATGAAAATGCAAAGCGCGCCGAGATAACATTGCTCCCTGGCTGCCCCGACAACTGTTGCGTCGATAAGTAATGCACGTCGTGACGTGAGGCGGGGCGTATCCCGGCGGCGTCATTTCAATGACGACCGCGTCACTCAGGCCTCCTTCCTCGCCGCCGGCACATCGAACACGCGAGCGAACGCCCACTGGAACTTCGTTACCCGAAGCGCACGCAATACACCGGCGGCAAATGCGCCGATACCTGCCGCCAGTTCCCGCCGCCGTCGGCGGAGGTCCATAACCCGCCCGTCGTCGACGCTATCGCGAGGCGCGTGCCGGAATCATCCACGGCGAGCCCGTGCCGATACACGAGGTCGTAGGCCGGCACCGGCGGCAACCCGTTCGACAGGCTCTCGAAGCTGCGGCCGCCGTCGCGCGTGCGCGTGACGACGAACCGGCCGTTCACCGGAATCCGGCATGCATCCTTCACGGCCGGTACGAACCACGCGGTGTCGGGATCCGCTGGGTGCACGGCGACCGCGAAGCCGAAGCTCGACGGCTGTGCTTCGATGCGCTGCCAGCGAACCGCGCCGTCGGTCGAGCGGAAGATCGCGCAATGATGCTGGGTCCACAGCACGTCGGGATTGGCCGCGCACTGGACGACGCGGTGCGGGTCCTGCACGTTGGGCTCGCCGCGCCGCTCGGGCGGCATGTAGTCGGCTTCCATGCCGTCGGCGCTGACGCGCCAGGTCGCGCCGCCGTCAAAGGTCTGCCAGACGCCGCCGCACGAGATGCCGATCGTCACGTGCCGGCTGTCGCGCGGATCGACCATCACCGAATGGATGCCGGGCGCGTCGTAGCCGCCGCCGAACCACTCGGGGCGCTCCGGGCGATCCCACAGTGCGCGGTTGAGCACCCACGAATCGCCGCCGTCGTCGGAGCGGAACAGTCCGCCGGGTATCGTGCCGGCCCACAATACGCCCGGCTCGTCGACGCCGCCGGTTTCGAGCGACCAGATCTGCCGAAGCGTCCAGGGCGGGCGCGGCGGGGCGGGCGCTGCGCCGTCCGCGTCGCCGGCGGCTGCGTGTGCGCCTAGATCGGCGCGCGGTGCGTCGGCGGGCTGCAACGGATACACGGGAACCGCGCATTCTTCCCATTCGGCCGCGCCGGCGCGGTGGCGATGCAACTTGACGCCGAAATGGCCGAGATCGAGCGCCGCATACAGCGTGCCGTCGCGCGGGTCGGCGAGCGCCATGCTGACCGGGTCGCCGATGAAGTGCGGTTCGCCGAGCGACCAGCCGCCGTTGCTGTCGGCTTGCAGCACGAACAGGCCCTTGCGGGTCGCGACGAGCAGTCGATCGTTCATGTCGGGTGTCTCCGGTGGGCGCGGTCGGACGCCGGCTTCGGTGAGGATGGGACCCTTTATCCTCCGGACAACGCTTGCACGACGTAGACGCGGCTGGCGTCGCCGAGCGCATCGGACAGATGCTGCCGGTCGCGCACCGGCTGGCCGTCGATGAACACCGACAGGTGCTTTCTCAGCGCGCCCTGGTCGTCGACGATGTAGCCGCGTAGCCGCGGCTGTGCGCCGAAGACGGTTTCAAGCGCTTCGCCGAGCGTCCGTGCGTCGATGTCGCGTTCGGACACGTCGATGTGCCGCTGGATCGACGCCGCGAAGAAGAGATGTGCCATGACAGTGGCTGGCAGAACCCGTGCGGAAATGGGCGGGATATCGGTTCTATAGTTTAGGCGATCGTTCGGGGCGGCGACGCAGCGATGTTGCTGCGTCGCGCAATGGCTGGCATGCGCCGGACGGTTTGCTAAACCGGGATCGACCGTCCCCGCAAACGGATGCCGAGCCGCACGATGCCGATCACCGCATTCGACAGCCACGTCAGCAAGCGCGGCATGCCGCGCCGGCGGATATCGAGCAGCAGCACGATCCGCACTTCGTCGCTGTCGTTCCACACCTCGTGCATGAACGTGTCGTCCCACAACAGGAAGCGGCCTTCGTCGAGCCGGTATTCGCTGCCGTCGACCTTCAGCACCGCAGCGGGCGAGCCGTCCGCGCGCTTCGGCATCGACAGCACCAGATAGCCGCGCAGGATGCCGCGGAACGGCCCGCGATGCGGCGGGATGTGCTTGCCCGGCGCGAGGAACGACAGCGATGCGGACAGCACATCCGGCGACGCCGTGACGATCGATGCGATGGTCGGGCAGCGCGACAGGTTGCGCGGGAACGGCTGGCCATACGCCTGCATGATGAACATCCGCCAGTCGCGCGTATCGTTGGCCGAGATGTCGTACTGCTCGCGCATGATCTCGTGAAAGCGCGGGATGCGCGGCATGTCGCGCGCGACGGCGAGTGCCTCTGCCTGAATGTCGGGCCACGCACGGACGAAACGTTCGGCATCGGGGAACACGGCCGTGTCGAGCACCGCGCCGCCGTCGATATGACGGTCGTAAAGCGTGCGAAGCCAGCCGGCTGCATAGTCGTAAGCGACGGACATGATCGAAGGGCGATCCACGGGATGTCGTCAGTCTGCCCCACGCGCGGTGGGGGCTGCGTTACGTCAGGTTACGCCGGCTAACGAACGAATGACAGCAGGGTGAACGGCCGGCGCCGATGATCCGGAAGGCGGGGAGGTATCGCCTTCGCCGCCGCGGCACACCCGGGAATAAACACGCGTCGGGCGTCGTCATACGGGATGTAGCACGTCGTCTCGTTGATCTCGGAGGAGTAGACCATGAACGGGTACTGGATGAAGGCCGCCACGGTGGCGGCAATGGCTTTCGCGGGTGTCGCGACGCAGGCGTCGGCCCAGGCGCTGACGCGCGCGCAGGTCAGGCAGGAACTGATCGACGCCGAACGACACGGGATGAGCCTCGTGACCGATACGTCGTATCCGGACGTGAGCCCGCTGTTCCGGCGGCAGGTCGAACGGATGCCGTGGTATCGGACCGAGGCCGCGCTCGGAAGCGAGCCGGCAGCGACTTCCGAGGCGGGCAGGCCGGCGGTGGCGCCATCGCGTCCCGGCCCGGTTGCGTGCGTCGGCCCGGAGAGCTTCTGCAGGCCTTATTTCGGAAGCTGACGCATTCGCTCGCGTCGCCGGGTTCGACATTCACGCGGTTGATCGCTACGGAACATGGATGGAGTTCGTGATGAAAACATATATCGCACTACTGATGATGATCGGTGCAATGGCCGGTCAGTCTGGGTTCGCGCAGTCGTCTGAGCCGCTGACGCGCGCACAGGTTCGAGAAGAACTGATTCGTCTGGAAGCGGCCGGGTACGAGCCGTCGAAGGGCGACGACGGCGAATATCCCGCGGACATTCAGGCTGCGCAGGCGCGGGTTGTGGCGCAGGAGCAGGCGAGGCCGGCGGCGTCCGGCGTGCGTGCCGTCACCGCGGGTACACCGCTGCAGGCCGGAAACTAGGCGCCCGCACGAGGGCGGGCTCGTCCCGTTTCATGCCCGCGGCGCGGGGATCACCACGGCATCATGCGCTGCATCACGCCGTCGCGCAGCACGAAGCGATGCGCGAGTGCGGCCGCCACGTGCAGGCAGATGCCGCCGAACAGCACCCATGCGAGGATGCCGTGCACGTCGCCCATCGCATGACCGAATCCGGAGCCGGCCGCCGACAGCGCCGGCAACGGCACGATCCCGAGCAGCGTCACGCTCCATGCACGCGACGATGCGTTGATCCAGCCGAGCAGCGGCACCGCGACCAGCAACGCGTAGAGGGCGACGTGCGTCGCACCGGACAGCGTGCGCATCACGGGCGACAGGTCGTCGGGGGGCGGCCTGTGCGTCACGCGCCAGAGCACCCGGCATGCCATCGCCGCGAGCAGCGCGGCGCCAACGATCAGGTGTGCGGCGATCAGGCCGACCGGTTGCGTGTCGCGATGCACGTCGGGCATCGTCCAGCCGATCGCATACTGCGCGACGATCAACGTCACGATCAGCCAGTGGAGAAGGCGCGCAACGGCGTCGTATCGGGCAGGTCCGGACATGAAAGCTCCTGACGGATGGCGGAGGGTATCGATGGGGCGGATTCTACGGGGGAATCCTTAACGAAACGTTAAGCGCGAGGCGTCGCGTGCGAACGGTCTGCGCGCTCGCTGCCCGGCTCCGATCCGGCTTCGTCTGCTGATGGCAGCGCGATCACGATGCCGAGGCCCTGGCCGTCGATGCCCGTTCCGAATCGCACGGTGCCCCCGAAGTACTGGGCAATGCGCGTGACGATCGACAACCCGAGTCCGCTGCCCGGCGCCTGCGCGCCGCTGCCTCGATAAAAGCGGTCGCCGAGCCGTTCATGTTCGCCGTGCGCGACGCCCGGCCCGTCGTCGCGCACGACGATGCGCTGCACGGCGCCGTCGTCGTGCACGCCCAGCGCGATGTGTCCGCCCCGATGTCCGTACTTGATCGCGTTGTCGATCAGGTTGTCGAGCAGGATGCCGATCAGGATCGGATCTGCCGGCACCGCGCGCACCGATGCGCCGGTCGCCCCGATGTCGATGGCATGGTCCGACGCTTTCGCGGCGTGGCGGTCGATGGCGGCGTCGACGAGTTCGCGGAGGTCCACGGCGCGCGCCGGAATGCGTTCGTATTCGTCGAGCCGCGCGAGCAGCAGCAACTGCTCGGCAAGTCGCGCGCTGCGGTCGACGCCTTGCACGACGCGCTGCATCGCGAGCTGCTGGCGCGCCGGATCGTCGGTCGCGAGCGCCACCTGGGCCTGCACCTTGATCGCGGCCAGCGGTGTCTTGAGTTCGTGCGCCGCATCCGACGTGAACGCGCGCTCGCGCACGATCGATTGCCGCAGGCGGCCCAGCAAGCGGTCGATCGCGTCGACCAGCGTGCGCACTTCGTCCGGCACGGTGACGACGCCGAGCGGTTCCAGCGATCGCGCATCGCGCGCGCCGATCAGTGTCGACAGCGTTTTCAGCGGGGCGAGGCTGCGCCCGATCATGTACCACAGCAGGAGCGCGAGCACAGGCAGCGCGACGACCAGCGGCAGCACGATGCCGCGCGCGATCCCGGTCGCCAGGTCGCTGCGCGTATTGGTCGGCTCGATCACGCGCACCCATCGGCCCGACGCGTCGTCGTGTAGCGCATACGTGCGCCACGGTGCGTCGTGGACGACGATCGTCACCGGCGCGTCGTGCCCGTCGTGCCCGTCGTGCCCGTCGTGTGCATTGTGTGTATCCGTCGACCCGGCAGCGCTCGCCAGCAGGCTCGATGCAACGACCTTGCCCTGCGCATCGCGCACTTCGAACAGCACGTCGCGCGGCAGGCGATCGCCGTCGGTGTCGGCGTCGTGTCTCGATGCGCCGCGAGCGAGTTCTACGCGCGCGTCGGGCGGGATGCGGGCAAGACGATCGAGATCGGCCGGCGACAGGTTGACCAGCAGCGACGCGTATTCGACGAGACGCGCATCTTCCCATTCGCCGATTTCGCGCGTCGCGTGCCGGAAGCTGCTGAATACGGCGACGAGCCACACCACGGTCACGCAGCCGAGCGCCATCAGCGAGACGCGGCGCCGTATCGAGCGCGAGATCATGGCTTGTCGACGACGTAGCCGATGCCGCGCACGGTTCGGATCAGCTCCGCGCCGAGCTTCTTGCGCAGGTTCGAGATATGGACCTCGATCGCATTGCTTTCGATGCCTTCCTGCCAGCCGTACAGGCCGTCCTCGAGACGCGAGCGTGACTGGGGCGTGCCCGCGTGACTGACGAGTTGCACCAGGATGCTCCATTCGCGCGACGTCAGCGCGATGCGCGACGCATTGCGGGTGACCGTATGGGCGGCCAGATCGATCGTGATGTCGCGCCAGACGATCTCGTCGCCGGCGCGGCCCTGCGAACGGCGCACGAGTGCACGGCAACGGGCGAGCACTTCGCTCAGCTCGAACGGCTTCGCGAGATAGTCGTCGGCGCCGTCGTCGAGGCCGCGGACGCGGTCGGCCACGGTGCCGCGCGCGGTCAGGACGAGCACCGGCGTCGTATTGCCCCCGTCGCGCAACGCGCGCAGCAGTTCCGATCCGGATTTCCCGGGCAGCCCGAGATCGAGCACGACGAGCGCGAAGCGCGTCGTCGCGAGTGCCGCGGCGGCCGCGTGGCCGTCGCGCAGCCAGTCGACTTGGTAGCCGGCCTGGCCGAGGCTGATCTCGAGGCCGCTGCCGATCAGGTCGTCGTCTTCAACAAGGAGGAGTCGCATGGTCGATCCGTATGCAGGCGTGTGCGATTGTACGAGCGTGGCCGCGAGTTCGTGCAACGGAACGTAATCGCGCCGCGTCGAATGTCGACCGATTCTGAAGAACGCTTAAGGTTTGCCGCCGGCATTCCCGCTACCATCGGCCACACCGTTTCCCGGTTATCCCCCGCTTCTCCAGGTCCCGAACGGCTCGGCACGTTCGGCACGGACCGCACACGGGGCCCCGAATCCGCGACCCGTCGATCGAACCGGATCGACGCCGGTCGACTGCACGGGAGGTTCGTTCGTGATGGCACCCTCGACGATCGAGCGATGGCGCGCCCATCTGCTGATCGCCGCGCTGGCCGGCATGGTCATCCAGTGCTTCGTGCTGGTGTCGTTGCTCGCGCTGCGCGTACCCGAAGCATTTTTCACCACGATGACATTTCGCGCATGGACCGTCGTTGCGATCGCGACGGCAATCCTGTCGGCCCGCAAGGTTGCCGACGCTGCGTTTGCGACCGCGCTCGCGTGCGGCGACGTGTGCGTGAGCGGGATCGATCGTTGCACGGTAGCCGTGTCATCGGATTGCGCGTACCGTGCGTGGGTCATTCTCTACATCCGGCTCAACGGCAACCGTTTCGACCGCGTGTGTGGATGAGCCCGTGCGCGCGGTGCTGGTCCCGGCGTCGCGGTCGTACGGGAAACCATGGGGACGAAGCATGGTCT
The DNA here is from genome assembly GCF_021483755.1 of Burkholderia sp. WTPI3. Lineage (NCBI taxonomy): Bacteria > Pseudomonadati > Pseudomonadota > Betaproteobacteria > Burkholderiales > Burkholderiaceae > Burkholderia > Burkholderia sp. WTPI3. The sequence goes on from NZ_JAGIXF010000060.1 coordinate 29,410, forward strand.
TGCTGCATGTGGCGCACGCGCTGGCCTGGGCAATGTCGGTCGTTTGCGGGCTCGGCGCGGTGCTGGGCACGGCGTACACGATCGTGGCCAGCGTGCTGGTCGGCCGGTTCTTTTCCCGCGCGGCGGCGATGCCGCGCGATTTTCCGGGCGTCACCATCGCGAAGCCGCTGCACGGCGACGAGTGGCAGCTCGTACAGCATCTTGAAAGCTTCTTCGTCCAGGACTATCCGGGTCCGGTTCAGCACCTGTTCGGCGTGCACGATGCGGACGACGCCGCGCTCGACGCCGTCGCGACGCTGCGCGCGCGCTATCCGGACGCGAACATCGCGGTCGTCGCCGACGCGCGGCTGTACGGGCCGAACCGGAAGATCGCCAATCTCGTCAACATGCTCGAACGCGCGGAGCACGCGGTGCTCTGTCTCGCCGACAGCGACGTGCTGGTCGAGCGGGATTATTTGCGCGCCGTCGTCGGCGCGTTGCAGGAGCCGGAGGTCGGGATCGTGACGAGCGTGTATCGCGGCGTCCCGTCGCCGGGCTTCTGGCCTCGTGTCGCGGTCGCGATGACGAACTACCATTTTCTGCCGGGCGTGATCACCGGGCTTTTCATCGGTCGCGCGCGGCCGTGCTTCGGCCAGACCATTGCGATCACGCGCACGACGCTCGAACGCATCGGCGGCCTCGCGCGCTTCGCCCATCACCTGGCCGAAGATCACGCGCTCGGCGAAGCGGTGCGGCAGGCCGGCGCGCGGGTTGTCGTTCCGCCGTTCGTGGTCGGGCACGCGTGCGTCGAGGACACGTTTGCCACGCTGTACGCGCACGAATTGCGCTGGAGTTGCACCATCCGCGCCGCGGACCGGATCGGTCATGCCGGTTCGGTGCTGATGCATCCGTTGCCGCTCGCGCTGCTGGCGCTGCTGCTGTCCGGCGGCGCGCCGGCCGCGTGCGTGCTGACGGCGGCCTCGCTCGCCGCTCGCGCGCTGCTGATGGTGAAAACGGGCCGTGCAACCGGCGCGGGGCTGAGCGGCGCGGCGTGGTTGCCGCTCGTCGATCTGCTGCAGTTCGCGGTGTTCGTGTCGAGCTTCTTTTCGTCGCACGTCATCTGGCGCGGCACACGGTTTCGCGTCGACCGCGAGGGTCTGCTGTCGCCGGCGGGGAAATCATGACGCACGACACGCATTCCGGCGACGACGGTACGCGCCCGCCGTCCGTGCGTGGCGACGCACGGCTGCGGCATGCGGGCCGCCTGGCTGCGCTCGCGGGGCTGGCGATCGCGGTATGGCTGATCTGGCGCGAGCATCCGCTCGATATCCTGCACCGCCTCGAGGCGGCCGGTGCCGGGCTGCTGGTCGCCGCGCTCGTCCATATCCTGCCGATGCTTGCGAATGCGTGGGACTGGCGGATGCTGATTCGCGGCCGGCGCCGGCCGTCGTTCGCGACGATGCTGAAAATCGTCTGGATCCGCGAATCGATCAACGGGTTGCTGCCGGTCGCGCGGATCGGCGGCGAAATCGTGTCGTTCAGCCTGCTGCGGCAGGCCGGTGTGCGGCCGGCAACCGCCGTCGCGAGCCTCGTCGCCGACATGCAGCTCACGCTGATCAGCCAGCTGGTGTTCGCGCTGGTCGCGATCGGCTACGTGCTCGAGCGCGTGTCGTCCGATGCCGCGCGCGTGGCCGCGCAGCTCGCGATCGGGATGGCGGCGCTGGTGCCGGTGCTGCTGCTGTTCGCGCTGGTTCAGCATGCGCGGCCGTTCGAGCGGGCGATGCGCGCGCTCAACCACATCACGAGCGGAAAGGTCTATGCGCTGGTCGGCGAATCGGCGCGTACCGATCAGTCGATCCGAATGATCTGGAGAAAGACGGGGATCGTCGTCCGCTATCTGGGCATCTGGCAGACGCTGCAGTTTGCCGGTTATGCGCTGGAACTCTGGCTCGCGCTGCGTTTTCTCGGCACCGATGCGACTTTCGCGCAGGCGCTCGCGATCGAGGCGCTGATCCAGCTGCTGAGCAGCATCGCGTTCCTGATGCCGGGCGGGCTCGGCGTGCAGGAGGGCGGCTTCGTGTTGATCGGCGGCCTGCTCGGGTTCGACGCGTCGACCTGTCTGGCGCTGGCCGGCGCGCGGCGGGTGCGCGATCTGCTGTTCTATCTGCCGGGTTTGCTCGCGTGGCAGCACGCGGTCGGCGCGGCACGCCCGCCGGGCGGCGCGAAACCCGCGTCGATGCGTATCGGCGAATCCACCGGGCGGCGCTGAGCAGCGCGGCCCGATGTGGCTGCCTGCCGGCGCGGCCCGTTGCGGGCCGGGCGCGGCAGGCGCGACCGTCAACCGCGTTCGTCGGCGATATGACTGCGGATCACGTCCGCGAACGACGTATCGCCCTTCAACCCGAGCGCTTCGGCGCGCGTCGTGTCCCAGCGGCCCGGCCAGCTGCCGACGATCTTCTCGACACGCTCGTCCGGTGCATGGCGAATCAGCTTCACGACGTCGTCGCCGGCCACTTCGCGCAGCGCCGCGATCATTTCGTCGACCGACACCGACAGGCCGGGCAGGTTGATCACGCGCTTGTTGCCGAGCTTCGCGCTGTCGATCTCGCAGCCCGCGACGAGCGCCTCGATCGCGCCGCGCGGCGACAGCAGCCACAGCCGCGTCGACCCCGGCACCGGGCACACGCTTTCCTCGCCATTGAGCGGCTCGCGGATGATGCCGCTCGCGAACGACGACGCAGCCGCGTTCGGGCGGCCCGGCCGCACGCTGATGGTCGGCAGGCGCAGCACGCGGCCGTCGACGAAGCCGCGACGGGCGTAGTCGCACAGCAGCAGCTCGGCGATCGCCTTCTCCGCGCCGTACGACGATTGCGGGTTCAGCGCGGTGTCGTCCTGCACGACGTCGGGCAGCACGCCGCCGTAGACGGCGACCGAGCTCGTGAACACGACGCGCGGCTGGTGGCCGCGCGCGCGGCACACTTCGAGCAGCGCGCGCGACGCGTCGAGGTTGATCCGCATGCCGAGATCGAAATCGGCTTCGGCTTGCCCGCTGACGATCGCCGCGAGATGGAAGATCGCATTCGTCTGCGTGTCGATCGCGCTTTCGAGCACCGCGCGATCGGCGATGTCGCCGACGATCGACTTCACGCGTGCGTCGCCGAAATCGCTGCCCTTGACGACGTCGAGCAGCACCAGCTCGTCGATCTTCCCGATACGGCCGTCGGGGCCGGTCAGTTCGCCGCGCTCGAGCAGCTTGCGTGCGAGACGCTGGCCGAGAAAGCCGGCGCCGCCCGTGATCAGTACTTTCATTTGGATTGCCCTCTTCGAATGCTTTGAATTACAGGTAAGGCTTGAGCCAGCCGAGCCCTTCCGACGTGCCGGCCTTCGGGCGATATTCGCAGCCGATCCAGCCGTCGTAGCCGAGCGCGTCGATCAGCGCGAACAGGTACGGGTAGTTGAGTTCGCCGATGTCCGGCTCGTGGCGCTCTGGCACGCCGGCGATCTGGATGTGGCCGATGCCCGCGAAATCGCGCTTGAGCTTCATCGCGAGATCGCCCTCGACGATCTGGCAGTGATAGCAGTCGAACTGCACCTTCAGGTTCGGCGCGCCGACTTCCGCGCAGATCGCCTGCGCGTCGTCCTGCCGGCTCAGGAAATAGCCGGGCATGTCGCGCTGGTTGATCGGCTCGATCAGGATCGTGATGCCGTGCGCGGCAGCCGCCTGCGTCGCATGCCGCAGGTTCGACAGGTAGGTATCGCGATGGCGTGCGCGGTCCGCGCCCGGCGCTACCATGCCGGCCATCACGTGCAGCTTCCTGTTGCCGAGCACGCGCGCATAGTCGAGCGCCTGGTCGATGCCGCGGCGGAACTCGTCCTCGCGGCCCGGCAGCGACGCGATCCCGCGCTCGCCGGCGGCCCAGTCGCCGGGCGGCGCGTTGAACAGCGCCTGTTCGAGGTTGTGCGCGTCGAGGCGCGCACGGATGTCCCCGGCGGCGAAGTCGTACGGGAACAGGTACTCGACGGCCTTGAAACCGTCGTAGGAGGCAGCGGCGAAGCGTTCGAGGAACGCGTGCTCGGTGTACATCATCGAGAGGTTGGCGGCGAAGCGGGGCATGGCAGCGGGTCCTGTGAATGAGTGGGGCGGGGCGTCGCGCCCCGCGTCGAATGACGTGCGCGTCAGCGGTTCACGAGCTTCGCGGGCGTGAGCCACACGGCGATCGCACCGATCACGAGCATCGCCGCGAGCATGTACATGCCGGACGACGTGCTGTGCGTGACGTCCTTCAGGTAGCCGATCACGTACGGGCTTGCGAAGCCGGCGAGGTTGCCGACCGAGTTGATGATCGCGATCCCGGCGGCGGCGGCGGAGCCGGCGAGAAACGCGGTCGGCAGCGACCAGAACAGCGGTGCGCAGGTCAGCACGCCGCCTGCCGCGAGCGACAGGAACACGATCGACACCGCCGTATTGTGCGAGTACGACGCGGCGACCGCAAATCCGACCGCGCCCATGAGCGCCGGCACGATCAGGTGCCAGCGGCGTTCGCGGCGCTTGTCCGCGCTGTGGCCGAACAGGTTCATCACGAAGATTGCGACGAGGAACGGAATCGCGGACAACAGGCCGATCTGGAACGTATCGGTGATCCCGGTGGATTTGACGAGCGTCGGCATCCAGAACGTCAGGCCGTACTGGCCGGTGACGAACGCGAAGTAGATCAGCGACATCCACCACATGCGCGGGTCGGCGAACACGGCCTTCAGCGAATGGCCGTGCTGTTGCCGTTCCTGCGGCTGCGCGGCGATTTCCGTTTCGAGCAACTGCTTCTCGCGCTCGTCGAGCCACTTCGCGCTGCGGATGTTGTTGTCGAGATAGAGGATCGTCGCGATGCCGACGAGCACGGCCGGCACGGCTTCGATCATGAACATCCATTGCCAGCCGTGAAAACCCGAGCCGCCGTGAAAGCGCTCCATGATCCAGCCCGACAGCGGGTTGCCGAAGATGCCCGACACCGGGATCGCGGACATGAACACCGCGATGATCTTCGCGCGGCGATGCGACGGGAACCAGTACGTGAGGTACAGGATCACGCCCGGATAGAAGCCGGCTTCCGCGAGACCGAGCAGGAAGCGCAGCACGTAGAACTGCGTCGGTGTCTTCACGAACGCGAACACCGCCGACAGCAGCCCCCACGTGATCATGATCCGCGCGATCCAGATGCGTGCGCCGATGCGGTGCATCAGCATGTTGCTTGGCAGTTCGAACAGAAAATAGCCAAGGAAGAAGATGCCGGCGCCGAGGCCGAACACTGTTTCGCTGAACGCGAGATCCTGCGACATCTGCAGCTTCGCGAAGCCGACGTTGACGCGGTCGAGATACGCGACCACGTAGCAGAGCATCAGGAACGGCACGATGCGCCAGAACACTTTCCTGTAGGTGCGATCGAGTTCGGCCGCTTGGGCGGGCGCGGCGGGCGAGCGGCTTGCGGCCGCATCGAATGCAGTCATTGTCGTCTCCATGAATGTCGTGTGCCGGCGGCGCGTACGCCGCCGGATCGTGTGTGCTGACGGAAGGGCCCGCGCACACGGCGGGCATGGGAATCGGTGCGGATGCGTGCGCGACGGGTTACCAGCGTGCGCCGAAGGTGTCGCGCAGTTCGTCGAGCGCCGCGTCGGACAGCGGCTCGGGCTTCGGGTGCGTCATCAGCCACAGCCGCGCGGTTTCCTCGAGCTCCTCGAGTGCATACGACGCGTGCGACACCGACGGCCCCCACATCACCGGCCCGAGGCGGTCGAGCAGCACGCCGCGCACCTGGTCGGCCAGCGCGGCGACTTCGGCCGCGACGGCCGGGTCGCCGGGGCGGCGATAGCGGATCAGCGGAATGTGGCCGACCTTCATCACGTAGTACGGCGTGATCGGCGGCAGCACGTCGGTGTCGCGCCACACGCCCGCGAGCGTCAGCGCGACGAGGTGCGTCGAATGCGTATGGACGATGCCGTTCGCTTGCGTGTTGCGCGCGTAGATGCCGCGGTGCAGCGCGAGCGTCTTCGACGGCTTGCCGCCCGATATGGGCTGGCCGTCGACGCCGACCTTCGCGATGTCGTTCGGGTCGAGCCGGCCGAGGCAGGCATCGGTCGGCGTGATCAGCCAGCCGTCGGCAAGCCGCGCGCTGATGTTGCCGGCGCTGCCGACCGCATGGCCGCGCGCATACAGGCTCGCGCCGACGACGCAGATTTCTTCGCGCAGTTTCGCTTCGACGCTCATCGTGCGGCTCCGTCCAGCGCGCGCAGCGCCTTGTCGAAAAAGTCCACCGTGCCGAAGTTGCCGGATTTCAGCGCGAGGCCGAGCGGCTGCGCGTCGATGGTGGCGGTGGCGGGCACGCCCGGATCGATCTGCGCGCCGATCTGCAGCGACTTCACGTCAAGCGCCTGCACGACCGCGCCGGACGTCTCGCCGCCGGCGACGACGAACTTGCGCACGCCGAGCGCGCGCAGGCCGCGGGTGATCTCCGCGAGCGTGCTTTCGACGAGATGGCCGGCCGCTTCGACGCCGAGCGCCTGCTGGACGGCCCTCACCTCGTCGGGCGTCGCCGTTGCATAAATCAGCACGGGCTGCGGCAGGTGCGCGCGCGCGAAGGCCAGTGCGTCGTCGACGACGGGTTCGCCGCGCGAGGCCGCGAGCGGATCGATCCGGAAGCTCGGCCGGCTGTCGCGCCACACGGCGACCTGTGCATTGGTCGCCTTCGATGCGCTGCCGGCGAGCACCGCCGACAACCCGTCGATGCGCGGCAGCGACGCCGCGTTGTCGCGCGCGGGCAGCAGCCCCGCGCGGCGGAAATTCTCCGGCAGGCCGAGCGCGATGCCCGAGCCGCCGGTGACGAGCGGCAGGCTCGCGCATGCTTCGCCGAGCACGTGGAGATCGTGGTCCGACAGCGCATCGGCGATCGCGAAGCGCACACCGTCCGCACGCAGCGCGTCGATGCGCGCACGTACGGCAGCCGCGCCCTGCGCGATCGTGTCGTAGCGGATCAGGCCGACCGGCGACGTCGTTTGCCGCTGGAGCACGCGCACGAGGTTCGCGTCCTGCATCGGCGTGAGCGGGTGGTTTTCCATTCCCGATTCGTTCAGCAGCACGTCGCCGACGAACAGGTGGCCGCGGAAGATCGTGCGGCCGTTCTCGGGGAACGCCGGGCACGCGATCGTGAAGCCGCCGTCGGTCGCATCGAGCAGCGCGTCGGCCACCGGCCCGATGTTGCCCGCGTCGGTCGAGTCGAACGTCGAGCAGTACTTGAAGAAGAATTGCCGGCAGCCCTGCGCGCGCAGCCATGCGCAGGCGGCGAGCGATTGCGCAACGGCGTCGGCGGCGGGAATCGTGCGCGACTTCAGCGCGACGACGATCGCGTCGGCGTCGATGACCGTGTCGGCAGCGGCGCCGTCGGCGGGCACGCCGATCGTCTGCACGGTGCGCATGCCGCTCTTGACGAGCATGTTCGCGAGATCGGTCGCGCCGGTGAAATCGTCGGCGATGCAGCCGAGCAGGGGACGGGAAGCGGAAGCGGTCATGGCAGGAACGTCGTTCGAATCAGCGGGCAGGCGGCAGCGTGATGCCGGGGAAAGTCTTGATCACGGCGGAATCGTCCTCGCCGCCGTGGCCGGCGCTCGACGCGCTCATGAACATCTGGTGCGCGGTGGCCGACAGCGGCAGCGGGAACTTGCTGCGGCGCGCGGTATCGAGCACGAGGCCGAGATCCTTCACGAAGATGTCGACGGCCGACAGCGGCGTGTAGTCGCCGTTCAGGATGTGCGGCACGCGGTTCTCGAACATCCACGAATTGCCGGCGCTATGCGTGATCACGTCGTACAGCGCGTCCGCATCCACGCCTTCGCGCAGGCCCAGCGCCATCGCTTCGGCGGCCGCGGCGATATGCACACCGGCCAGCAGCTGGTTGATGATCTTCACCTTCGAGCCGACGCCGTGCGTGTCGCCGAGGCGATAGACTTTGCCGGCGATCGCGGCGAGCACGTCGTCGCAGCCCGCATACGCGGCGGCGGGGCCCGATGTCATCATCGTCATTTCGCCCGACGCCGCGCGCGCGGCGCCGCCGGACACCGGCGCATCGAGCATCTGCAGGCCCGCGGCCTCGATGCGCGCACCGAGTGCAACGGCGAATTCGGGGGCGACGGTCGCGCTCGCGATCACGACGCCGCCCGGCTTCATCGCGGCGACCGCGCCGTGCTCGCCGAACAGCACCGTTTCGGTTTGTGCGGCATTGACGACGAGCGTGACGACGACGTCGCACTGCGCACCCAGTTCGGCCGGCGTCGTGCAGGCCACGCCGCCTTCGGCCGCGAACGCCTGCAGCACGGTGTCGCGCACGTCGCATGCGTGCACGCGAAAGCCGGCGCGCAGCAGCGAGCGCGCGACGCCTAGGCCCATCGCGCCGAGGCCGATGACTCCAACATTTCGTGACATGGTCAACCTTGATCGATTCGGGAGAGGTTCGGGACAACGGCGGCGCACGCGCGCCGCCGGCTTCAGCAGATGCCGGCTTCCGCGAGACGTCGGGCAGCGTTGTACATGTGAGTGCGCGCCGCGTTGCGTGCCGCCATCGGGTCGCGCGCGCGGATCGCGTCGGCGATCGCCGCGTGTTCGTCGCGCACCTGGCGCGAGAAGTCGTCGCGCGTCGCTTCGTTGCGCCGCGTGACCTTCACGCCCGCTTCGAGGTACTGGTTCAGGAACTGCAGCGTCTTCAGGAAATACGGGTTGCCGGTGACGGCCGCGATCGTGCGGTGGAACGCGACGTCTTCCGCGACGCCGTCGCGGCCTTCGGCCACCGCATCGTCGATCCTGCGCAGCGCGTCGTCGATGTCGGCCATGTCGTCGTCGGTGTGGTGCAGCGCGGCTTCGGCCGCGACTTCAGCCTCGATCGCGCGGCGCACAGCGAGCAGGTGCGGCAGCGAGCTGGCTTCGACCGCTTCCGCGTAGTCGATCCGCAGCGGCCGGATCGCGCCGTGCTGGTTCACGTACACGCCGCTGCCCTGGCGCGGCTCGACCACGCCTTCGTTCTTCAGCCGCGAGATCGCCTCGCGGATCACGGTGCGGCTCACGCCGAATTCCTGCGCGAGCACGGCTTCCGTCGGCAGCTTGCCGCTGGCCGAGAAACTGCCGACTTCGATCTGCTTGAGCAGTTGCTGCGCGACATGGTCGCTCATCGCACGGGCGGGAATTTTCTCGAACATGACGCTCTAGTTTGTAAGGTGATGTGGTCATCATACAAATTTGAATGTGCGTCAGCATCAGGGATAACCCTCGGTTAATGCGCTGTAACGTCGGTCAAATTGATTGGAACCGGTTCCAATTGGCGGTAAAAATGGCTATCGCGCGCGGTTCGGCGCGCGATAGGGAGCGAAAAAGGGTGTCTCGCGTCAGTCGGCGATGTCTTCGACGGGATCGGTCACGGCCGGCGCCGCGACTTCCGCTACGTCTCCGCCGCGCTCGCGATACGTCGCGGGCGGCACGCCGAACTGCTTGCGGAATTCACGCCCGAGGTGCGACGCGTCGGCGAACCCGCAACTCGATGCGATATCGGCGACGGTGCGATCCGAACTGGTCAGCAGCCATGCGGCCGTGCGCAGCCGCACCTGTTTCGCGAACGCCTGCGGGCTCTTGCCCGTCTCGGCCTTGAACAGACGCTCGAGCTGGCGTGTCGACATGTCGAGCTTGGCCGCGAGTTCTTCGAGCGGCAGCGCGCGCCCGACATGCTGTTCCATCAGAAGAATCGCACGTTTGACCTTCGGGTGCGTGGCCGGCTCGAGGCCGGGCGGATGCGGCTGCGGCGCATTGCCTTTCTGCATCTCGCCAACGAGGAGGATACGCAGCGCCTTCTGCACCGTCGCATGGTCGAAATGGCGCAGCAGGATCGCGGCGGCGACGTCGATCGACGCGCGGCCGCCCGAACACGTGATCCGGCGCCGGTCGATCACGAACAGCCGGTCGGCGATCAACAGGTCGGGATCGGCGCTCGGGAAGCGCTCGATGAAATCCCAGTAGTGGAACCAGCTCACGCAGGTGCGGTAGCCGTCGAGCACGTTCGCGCGCATCAGCGTAAACACGCCCGTGCAAATCCCGACGACCGTCGCGCCGCCCGCCGCCGCCTGGCGGATGAACTGGAGCGTTTCGGGGCCGGCCTGCGGCCCCGAATGCAGCAGGCCGCCCACCACGACCACGTAGTCGAACGGCTCGGCCGCATCGAAGGTTTCCCACGGCGTGATCTGGATCCCGCAGCTTGCGCGCACCGGCGCGAGGGTTTCGCCGATCACGCTCCAGGCGCAGCGCACGGGCTTGCTGTAGTCGCCGTCGTCGGCCGACAGCCGCAGCATGTCGACGAAACCCGAGAACGCGGTCAGCGTGAAATTCGGCAGCAGCAGGATGCCGAAGCGAATGCGCTGCGGCGCGGGTTCGGCGAGGGGGGAAGCGGGTACGTCGGGTGTCATCGCGGTAAATCTCGTCACGCCGGGCAGGCGGGTCTCACTCGTTTCACTCAGTTTGGGGGCACGGCTGCCGGCGCGCGCATCGCCGGCCGACTTGTGCTTTTTCGTCGCGAACCATCGTCAAAACGTACTTTCGGACCGTCCTTTTCGGGGCTTGGCGGCGGTGTCCCACGCCGATGCCGTTTTTGTTCTATCGGCCAATTTTACGCTTTGATGTACTGATGCCAACGACATTTCACGTACGTCCACCCAGAGGAAGTCAGATGAACGTCAGCGCGTTCGACCTGTTCAAGATCGGTATCGGCCCGTCCAGTTCGCATACGGTCGGCCCGATGATCGCCGCCTGCCGCTTCGCGTCGCATATCGAAGATGCGAACCTGCTCGGCTTCGTGCGCCGCGTGCGGGTCGAACTATACGGCTCGCTCGGTGCAACGGGCAAGGGCCACGGCACCGACAAGGCCGTCTTGCTCGGTCTCGAGGGCCATCTGCCCGACACGATCGATCCGGACCTGATCGAGCCGCGGCTCGCGGCGATCCGTGCGGAGAAGTCGCTGTCGCTGCTCGGCAAGCAGACGATCCGCTTCGACGAGAAGGAAAACATCGGCTTCTATCGCAAGCTGATGAGCGGCACGAGCATCGTGCATCCGAACGGGATGCGCTTCCAGGCGTTCGACGAGCACGGCCAGCTGCTCGTCGAGAAAGAGTATTACTCGGTCGGCGGCGGCTTCGTCGTGAACCGCGACGGCGATCGCGTGAACGGCGTGCGCGCGGCGGCCGAAGTGCCGTATCCGTTCCGCACCGGCGACGACCTGATGCGCCAGTGCCGCGAACACGGCCTGTCGATCGCCGAACTGATGCTGCGCAACGAAAGCGCGCTGCGTTCGGCCGACGAGGTGCGCGCCGGGCTGCTCGCGATCTGGCGCACGATGGCCGCATGCGTGGAGCGCGGCTGCAAGGTCGAAGGCGAACTGCCGGGCCCGATGCGCGTGAAGCGCCGCGCGGCCGAACTGAACGGCCGCCTGCGCGCGCGTTCGGAGGAGTCGCTGCGCGATCCGCTGTCGATGCTCGACTGGGTCAACCTGTATGCGATGGCCGTCAACGAAGAGAACGCCGCGGGCGGCCGCGTCGTCACCGCACCCACCAACGGCGCGGCCGGCGTGATTCCCGCCGTGCTGCACTACTACGTGAAATTCGTGCCGGGCTCGAGCGAGGCCGGGATTGTCGAATTCCTGCTGACGGCCGCGGCGATCGGGATCATCTACAAGGAAACCGCGTCGATCTCCGGTGCGGAAGTCGGTTGCCAGGGCGAAGTGGGCGTTGCGTGCTCGATGGCCGCCGCCGCGCTCGCCGCGGTGATGGGCGGCACGCCCGACCAGGTCGAGAACGCCGCCGAGATCGGCATGGAGCACAACCTCGGCATGACCTGCGACCCGGTCGGCGGGCTCGTGCAGATTCCGTGCATCGAGCGCAACGCGATGGGCGCGATCAAGGCGCTCAACGCGTCGCGCATGGCGCTCAAGGGTAACGGCCAGCACTACGTGTCGCTCGATTCGGTCATCAAGACGATGCGCGAGACAGGTGCGGACATGAAGACGAAATACAAGGAAACGTCGCGCGGCGGTCTTGCCGTGAACGTCATCGAATGCTAACGAAGGATCACTAACATGAGCCGCTACTCGATATTCAGCCTGTTCCGCAACGGCCTCTCGTATCACGAGAACTGGGAAAAGCAGTGGAAGAGCCCGGAACCGAAGAAGGAATACGACGTCGTGATCGTCGGCGGCGGCGGCCACGGCCTCGCGACCGCGTATTACCTCGCGAAGGAGCACGGGATCACGAACGTCGCGATCCTCGAGAAGGGCTGGATCGGCGGCGGCAACACCGCGCGCAACACGACGATCGTGCGCTCGAACTACCTGTGGGACGAATCGGCCGCGCTGTACGAGAAGGCGATGAAGCTGTGGGAAGGGCTGTCGCAGGATCTCAACTACAACGTGATGTTCAGCCAGCGCGGCGTGATGAACCTCGCGCACACGCTGCAGGACGTGCGTGACACCGAGCGTCGCGTGAATGCGAACCGGCTGAACGGCGTCGACGCCGAATTCCTGACGCCCGCGCAGATCAAGGAAATCGAGCCGACGATCAACCTGAACAGCCGCTACCCGGTGCTCGGCGCATCGATCCAGCGCCGTGCGGGCGTCGCACGTCACGACGCGGTGGCCTGGGGCTTCGCGCGCGGCGCGGACCGCGCCGGCGTCGACATCATCCAGAACTGCCAGGTGACAGGCATTCGCCGCGAAGGCGGCGCGGTGGTCGGCGTCGATACGGTGAAGGGCTTCATCAAGGCGAAGAAAGTCGCGGTGGTCGCGGCCGGCAACACGACGACGCTCGCCGACATGGCCGGCGTGCGCCTGCCGATCGAAAGCCACCCGCTGCAGGCGCTGGTGTCCGAGCCGATCAAGCCGGTGGTCAACTCGGTGATCATGTCGAACGCGGTGCACGCGTACATCAGCCAGTCCGACAAGGGCGATCTCGTGATCGGCGCGGGTATCGACCAGTACACGGGCTTCGGTCAGCGCGGCAGCTTCCACATCATCGAAAGCACGCTGCAGGCGATCGTCGAGATGTTCCCGGTGTTCTCGCGCGTGCGGATGAACCGCCAGTGGGGCGGCATCGTCGACGTGTCGCCGGACGCCTGCCCGATCATCACCAAGACCGACGTGAAGGGCCTGTATTTCAACTGCGGCTGGGGTACCGGCGGCTTCAAGGCGACACCGGGCTCGGGCTGGGTGTTCGCGCACACGATCGCCCGCGACGAACCGCATCCGCTGAACGCACCGTTTGCACTCGACCGCTTCTACACGGGTCACCTGATCGACGAACACGGCGCTGCCGCCGTCGCGCACTAACCCCCGCACTGAAGGAGAAAGAAACATGTTGCTGATCGAATGTCCGTGGTGCGGGCCGCGCGCCGAATCCGAGTTCACGTGCGGCGGTGAAGCCGACATCGTGCGCCCGGTTGCGAACGAGAACATGACCGACCGCGAATGGGGCGAGTACGTGTTCATGCGCGAGAACAAGCGCGGAATTCACCGCGAGCAATGGCTGCACACGCAGGGTTGCCGCCGCTGGTTCAAGGTGACGCGCGACACGGTCACCTACGATATCAAGGGCTACGAAAAGTTCGGTGGGGCTGCCGTCAGTGGCGCAGCCGCCGGCAACGCACACGAAGAGGGCACGAGCAAATGAGCCAGAAAGACCGCCTCGGCACCGGAGGCCGCATCAATCGCGCGATTCCGTTGACGTTCACGTTCAACGGCCGCACGTATCAGGGCTTCCAGGGCGACACGCTCGCATCCGCGCTGCTCGCGAACGGCGTGCATTTCGTCGCGCGCAGCTTCAAGTACCACCGTCCGCGCGGGATCGTGACGGCGGACGTCGCGGAACCGAATGCCGTCGTGCAGCTCGAAACCGGCCCGTACACGGTGCCGAATGCGCGCGCGACCGAGATCGAGCTGTACCAGGGCCTCGTCGCGACGAGCGTGAACGCCGAACCGTCGCTCGAGAACGACAAGTACGCGATCAACCAGAAGCTGTCGCGCTTCATGCCGGCGGGCTTCTACTACAAGACCTTCATGTGGCCGCGCAACATGTGGCCGAAGTACGAAGAGAAGATCCGCGAGGCCGCCGGCCTCGGCAAGGCGCCTGAAGTGCTCGACGCCGATCGCTACGACAAGTGTTACGCGCACTGCGACGTGCTCGTGGTCGGCGGCGGGCCGTCGGGCCTCGCGGCCGCGCATGCGGCGGCCACGGCAGGCGCGCGCGTGATCCTCGTCGACGACCAGCGCGAACTCGGCGGCAGCCTGCTGTCGTGCCGTGCGGAAATCGACGCGAAGCCGGCGCAGCAGTGGGTCGAGAAGATCGAGGCCGAGCTGCGCAAGTTGCCCGACGTGACGATCCTGTCGCGCAGCACCGCGTTCGGCTACCAGGACCACAACCTCGTGACGGTCACGCAACGCCTGACCGATCACCAGCCGGTGTCGATGCGCAAGGGTACGCGCGAACTGCTGTGGAAGATCCGCGCGAAGCGCGTGATCCTCGCGACCGGCGCGCACGAGCGTCCGATCGTGTTCGGCAACAACGACCTGCCGGGCGTGATGCTCGCGGGCGCGGTGTCCACCTACATCCATCGCTTCGGCGTGCTGCCGGGCCGCAACGTGGTCGTGTTCACGAACAACGATCGTGCGTACCAGACCGCGCTCGACCTGAAAGCGTGCGGCGCGAAGGTGACGATCGTCGATTCGCGCGCATCGTCGAACGGTGCGTTGCCGGCGGCGGCAAAGCGGCAGGGCGTGACGGTGATGAGCGGTGCGGTCGTCACGGCCGCTTCGGGCAAGTGGCGCGTATCGTCGGTCGACGTCGCGTCCTACTCGAACGGCAAGACGGGCGGCAAGATGCAGTCGTTGCCGTGCGATCTCGTCGCGATGTCGGGCGGCTTCAGCCCGGTGCTGCACCTGTTCGCGCAGTCGGGCGGCAAGGCGTGCTGGAACGACGAGAAGGCGTGCTTCCTGCCGGGCAAGCCCGTGCAGGCCGAGGCGAGCGTCGGTGCGGCCGCGGGCGAGTTCGGTCTCGCCCGTGCGCTGCGGCTCGCGCTCGACGCGGGCGCCGAAGCGGCGAAGGCCGCGGGCTACACGGCCGCGCAGCGCCCCGTCGCGCCGCAGGTCGCTGAAACCGTCGAAGGCGCGCTGCAGCCGTTGTGGCTGGTCGGCAGCCGCGAGGCTGCGCCGCGCGGGCCGAAGCAGTTTGTCGACTTCCAGAACGACGTGGCCGCCGCCGACATCCTGCTGGCCGCTCGCGAAGGTTTCGAGTCGGTCGAGCACGTGAAGCGCTACACGGCGATGGGCTTCGGCACCGATCAGGGCAAGCTCGGCAACATCAACGGGATGGCGATCCTCGCGCAGGCGCTCGGCAAGACGATTCCGGAAACGGGCACGACGACGTTCCGCCCGAACTACACGCCGGTATCGTTCGGCACGTTCGCGGGCCGCGAAACGGGCGACTTCCTCGATCCGATCCGCAAGACGGCCGTGCATGAATGGCACGTCGAGCACGGTGCGATGTTCGAAGACGTCGGCAACTGGAAGCGGCCCTGGTATTTCCCGAAAAACGGCGAAGATCTGCACGCGGCCGTGAAGCGCGAATGCCTCGCGGTGCGCAACAGCGTCGGCATCCTCGACGCGTCGACGCTCGGCAAGATCGATATCCAGGGTCCGGACGCGGTGAAGCTGCTGAACTGGATGTACACGAACCCGTGGAACAAGCTCGAAGTGGGCAAGTGCCGCTACGGGCTGATGCTCGACGAAAACGGTATGGTGTTCGACGACGGCGTGACGGTGCGCCTCGCCGATCAGCATTTCATGATGACGACCACCACCGGCGGCGCGGCTCGCGTGCTGACGTGGCTCGAGCGCTGGCTGCAGACCGAATGGCCCGACATGAAGGTGCGGCTCGCGTCCGTCACCGACCACTGGGCGACGTTCGCAGTGGTTGGCCCGAAGAGCCGCAAGGTCGTGCAGAAGGTGTGCCAGGACATCGACTTCGGCAACGATGCGTTCCCGTTCATGAGCTACCGCAACGGCACCGTCGCAGGCGCGAAGGCGCGCGTGATGCGGATCAGCTTCTCGGGCGAACTGGCCTATGAAGTGAACGTGCCGGCGAACGCGGGCCGCGCGGTATGGGAAGCGCTGATGGCGGCCGGTGCCGAGTTCGACATCACGCCGTACGGCACCGAGACGATGCACGTGCTGCGCGCGGAGAAGGGCTACATCATCGTCGGACAGGATACCGACGGGTCGATCACGCCGTACGACCTCGGGATGGGCGGCGTCGTCGCGAAGTCGAAGGACTTCCTCGGCAAGCGCTCGCTGTCGCGCTCGGATACGTCGAAGGAAGGCCGTAAGCAGTTCGTCGGCCTCTTGACCGAAGACGAACAGTTCGTGCTGCCGGAAGGCGCGCAGATCATCGCGAAGGACACGCAGGTGTCGGCGACCGATCCGACGCCGATGCTTGGCCACGTGACGTCGAGTTATTACAGCCCGATCCTGAAGCGCTCGATTGCGCTGGCCGTGGTGAAGGGCGGTCTGAACAAGATGGGCGAGAGCGTCGTGATTCCGCTGGCCAACGGCAAGCGCATCACCGCGAAGATCTCGAGCCCGGTTTTCTATGATACGGAAGGGGTGCGCCAGCATGTGGAATGAAACGAGAAACCAGACGCCGGTGGCGGGCGCGAGCGTGACGCTCGAATCGCCGCTCGTCGGCGCGGCCGATGTGCTGAAGCCGCACCAGGCGCGCGTATCGAAGAAGTTCACGCTGCGCGAGCGGCCGTTCCTCGATCTCGTGAACGTGCGCGGCGAGCTGAGCGACCCGGTCTTCGTCAGCGCGTTCGAGCGCGTGGTCGGCTGCCGGCCGCCGGCGGCGCCGAACACGGTGGCGCGCGGCGCGGAGTACGACGTGCTGTGGCTCGGTCCTGACGAGTGGCTCGTGCGCTCGAACGGGCCGGTGCAGGCCGGCGTGCTCGAGGGCCGGCTCGCGGAGGCCGTGCAGGGTCTGTATGCGGCGGCCGTCGACGTCGGCAGCGGCTACACGGTGGTGGAAATCAGCGGCGAACGCGTGCGCGACGTGATCGCGCGCGGCTGCCCGCTCGATCTGCATCCGCGCGTGTTCAAGCCGGGCCAGTGCGCGCAGTCGCACTACTTCAAGTCGCCGATCACGCTGATCCCGACCGGCGACGATACGTTCGAGATCGTCCTGCGTCGCAGCTTCGCCGACTATTTCGTGCGCATCATGCTCGACGCCGCGGCGCCGCTCGCATCATGAAGCCGTTCGACGAACCGTTCGTGGCGATCGAATCGCCGCGCCTGCGCGGGCGCGGCTGGAGCGTGTTCGTCGACGAATTGAAGGTGCCTGCGCGGATCGGCATCCATGCTCACGAGCACGAGGCGCCTCAGCCGATCGTGGTCGATGCGCGGCTCGGGTATCGCTGCGAGCCGAGCGAGCAGGGCGAGTGGATCGACTACGACGGCTACTGCGCGCGTCTCGCGTCGTTCCTGTCGCACAAGCCGCATACGCGGCTGCTCGAAACGCTGGTCGCCGACAT